>JAIDJZ010000298.1 GCA_029051965.1 Paramuribaculum sp.
AGGAGTTGACAACAGTCAATGACTGAGTGCTCATCCCTTCGACGACGCCGCAGACGGGCCGTTATCACGAACCGCCAATTACCGCTGTACAACCTCAAACAGTCGCGCATGCCCCCTAACCTTGATCATTGAAGTCTTCGGCGAAAGAGCAACAGTCGCATACGGAGTCGTGACCTCCATCGAAGCCACCTCGCGACCCTTTGCGTCAAACTGCTGGACAGTGACAGCGCCCATCATATCCGCCATAAGCAGGACAAGATCGTTAGAGCCGGTCAGGCGCGAGAAATCGAGCGAACCGTCAAGAGCAGTCCATGTCGTAGGATTATCGTCAAACGCCTTCAGCGACGACTCGACATCCTTCGACTCGATCTTCATGCCGAGACGCTCCGGAGTCAGAGGATTGATATGGAGAGTGCGCACAGAAGCCCACGACTTGCGGTCTGAGTCCAGACGGCGCAGACGCAGATAGCGGGCATCTACCGGCTCACCCTTCCACGTATATTCGTAAGTCTTGGCAAGCTCCGGACTCAGAGCCGTCCAGCTCTTACCGTCGACCGACGTTTCGATCACGACATTGTCGAAATAGTCACCGTCATCGACCGAATTGCGGCCCTGGACCAGAACAACCTCATCGATCGGGCGAACAGCCTGCAGGTCGAGACCGAACCACGAACCCGGGCCCTGCGCTTCCTGAGTCGAGAAGAACGACTTCGGATCATTGTCGAGCATCGGAGCGATCTGCGACGGCTTCAGATAAGGGAACGTTCCGATACCTTCATACATCGCCGGCGCGCGGCCGCTCACACGCTTGTAGAACCCTTTGATCATTCCGTTCATCGCATTTTCATAGAACGGCTGAAGCTTCATCGTGCCGACCTTATGGCTGTTGTAAGCCGACTCCTCTTCCGGAGTCATCAGCGTAACCATATAGTCCTGCCAGAAAATCGAATCATTGCCCTTCTCATAAGTCTTGATCAGATCAAGAGTGGCAAGACCGCGTTTGCCGAGCTTCGTGAATTCTGCGAGCCACGGCTTCATCTCTTTGATCAGAGCGGGATTGTTGCCATCCTTAAGGATCTTGGCCTCGACGCCCGTAATCTTCTTGAACTCCGACTTCAGGGCATCGAACTGCGCCTGAGTATAGTTGTTGAACGGGAAAATCGTTGTTTCCCACGACTCATCGCGGCGATAACCCGTCTCAGTGTCAGTCGAATGGATCGCAAACGTGCGGTAGGCATCAGCCGCATCGGGCATCAGCTCGACAAGACCGCGCTCCCAGTTGTCGATCGCATTGTAGGCAGGAGTATTCCATGAGTAATCGGCGACCCCGTAGAGAGCAAGCTTCGAAGCCTCGCCATGCTCCATCGGATTGCTGACAACGCCGGCCACCTCCTTAGAAGTAAGCGTCGTGTCGAGACCGTAGACCGGACCCTGCATCAGAATATGCTTGCAATAGTCAGTCACAGGATAGTTCCACCAGTAGAGAGCCGGACGCTTGATTCGAGAATTGATAAAATCGAGAGTCTCATGCGTAAGGTCGCTGCACACAACCGCGCCCGTCCAGAAAACCTCCACATCCGGATTCATCCCACGGCCGTAAACCGCAAGAGGTCCGTTCGGGCCCGGCTTAGCCCAGAGCTGGGAATAATCCGTCGGGCAGACAATCAGATTGGTGACATCGCCCTTTTTCTTGACAAAATCCGTTGTCAGATTATTGAGAAGCTCAACCTGACGCTCCGGATTCGTTCCCTCTCCGTCGATATCATCGAAGAACACTGCAAATGAACGCACTCCGAGATCATACATCATATTGAACTTATTGACAAGCGAATCATAATCCTCCTTATTCCAGCGGATATCCTTTCCCGGATGGATCGCCCAGATAAAATTGACGCGGTTGCGTTTCGCTGCCTCTACAAGCTCCTTGATATTGCGGGCCTGATCCTCCGGATAAGGCTGACGCCAGTAGGGAGAACTGTGATAGGGATCATCCTTCGGACCGTAGAGATAGTCACACATCTTATGGCGTCCGTAGAAATCCAACAACGACATACGGACCTCGTGGCTCCACGGTGTCCCGTAGAAACCCTCGACAACTCCGCGGTACTTCATCGAAGGATAGTCGTTGACAACCATCATCGGAAGATCGCCCGCTGCATCTTTACCCGACTCCAGAATCTGACGGAGTGTCTGAAGACCGTAGTAGGCACCACGCTCGTTAAAGCCCGTGATAGTGACCTTTTTCGGTCCGATATTCAGGACATACGCCCCGTCGACTGGCTTCACACCGGCCTTAGTTGCCACCTTCGTTCCGAAATCGATCTCGACCTCGATACCCTTAGGCTCCTGACGCAGAAACTCCACATCATTGGCAAACGCCTTCTTCTTATCCTTGATCCGGAAGCCTCCCGAGATATTCAGCGCCCCGTCATAGGGTCTTTCGATACTCTGGGGGACTGGATTGATCACAAGCCCGTGATGGTCAAGCTTCGCGCCAGGCACAGGATTGACGGTCTTAACCTCCCCGCGCTGCGAGTCGAAGTCAAACCCTCCGTCGGCATCGGCATATGCGCTTCCGACGGACGTCGCGGTCAGAATCGATGCCGCGAAAAGTGTCTTGGTAAGTTTAATCATTTGTTGGTTTTATAAATGGTTTTTGATTTGTAAGTAAGTGTTCAAATTTAATTTATACAATATGCGAGCTTATTTTTTTAGCCGATTCCGGTGCGGAGGGAAGGAGAATATCGAGATATTCGACTGATCGACAATCCGGAAGCGGCAGAAAAGAAGCTGCAGATTGTATAAAAGATTTTCGTTCACTTACTATCGTTTAAATTTGAACTCTTACTTATCAGTTGATCTTCTTATCCGGTCATTATGGACACTCGCTCCCGAACTCATCAAAGTCATCCTCGGCAAACGACACCTTCATGTCCTCCTTGTTGCCGTCATAACTGAAAATAGACTTTTCAGAAGCCGACAGCTTGCCCCACATGACCTTGACCGAATTAGACTCAAGCGCGACAACCGCACTCTTGCCATTGCCCAGATCAATCAGCGTGGCTCCGCTGTTGCTGTTTTCCTCCGTCCCATAGGCAAGGAATTTTTTGACAAGAGCCGAATAGAGCGTGCGCAGTTTCCCACGAAGCTTCCCGTAGTTGTTGAACGTGACCGTAAACTTCGACGGAGTCTGCGTGGTGAACACATATCCCGTCGGGACCTTATTCATGTGATACCAGTAGTAGTTGCCCCACACATAATCGATCACCTTCTCCTGTCGGTAGGTCTGATGGCTCAGTTTCGACGGGAAAGTGACAGTCTCCGAAACCATCTCTCCCTCGATCGTCGGAAACAGATTGACCTCATCCGTATAGGAATAGTTCGCCGCAACCGGCTTATTCGTCGACGAATAGTAACGGGCCTGACGCTCAAGCACACTCCGGACCGACGACTGGAACGTGATGCTGTCCATCGTATTGGCATTCATGCCGACCCTTTCAATCAGAGCCTCCAGATCGATATGGTCCGATGTCACGATATAGCAAGGATTCAGCGACTGATATTCTATTTTGCTGAACTGATCCTGATCGGCATCCATCTCCCCGTCCAGCCTGATAACCTGCCAGCGGTCATCGCGAACCTGAACGAACACATGATCCCCGAAAAGCGGCGAAACATCCATAAACTTCTTCGCAACAGCCTTAGTCCCGTCAAGGTTAAGGATCAGCCATTCCGGATCATCCCCTTCCGCGGCCTCATTGACCGCGATATGGTTTTCTCCGAGGAAAAACGCCTCCGAATACTTGGCCTTGATCACCGTACCCGTCTCAATCGACTTCAGACCGTATTTATAGGAATCATCAGCATAGATATAATGAGACCCCGCCACATCAGTGATCTGACAGTTCGAAGCCTCCGGACTGACGACTATCTCGCCCATTGCATTCATAAGGCCCCAGCTGTCTTTCTCACCTTTATGCGTTCCGACAGGCAGATAACCGTTGATAAAACTGTCGCCGATACGGTTATACTTCTTCGAACTGATCGTAAACAGCTTCTCTCCTTTATAATCGAAAACCGTTGCGACCGATTCTTCAAGCGAATCCGCATCCTCCCACATTGTAAACGCCATACTGCGCGAATCCAATGCTATGATGCGTCCGTCTGAAGGTTTATTGACCGAATAATACTTGGCCGGAATGACAATCTCTCCGTTGAAATCAACGACACCCTGCACCGTATCCGACGAAAAGACAGACAGCCCGTCATTGAATTCAGTGAACTGGTTCGGCTGAAGACTGCCGATCTTCGCCAGCGACGCAACCTCATTGCCGTCAACGTCAATGATAGTGACCGGCTGATCCCGTTCGGCAACAATCGCATGCCCGTTATAAAAATTAGTCACATAGCGGTACTCCTTGTCATTGACTGTCGACGGATGCTCGTCAGCCTTATACAGTTCCCAGTATCCCTTGGCATTCTGACACCAGAAACGTCCGCAGCTGACAGGCGATGGACGGTGGGGAAACTCACCGGCGACAAGCAGCTTTCCGTCAGGCCTAACAAGCCCCCAGTCATCATCGCCTTTGACCTTGCAGGGAAAAGCTTCATACGTATCAGACGACTTCGAACAGGACGAAAACAGAGCCAGAACAAGAAAGGTGACAACAGATAAAAGGGAGGTTCTTTTCATTTCACGGTAATTGATTGTGTTTAAATAACAGTAACTATCTTGCAAAGATACGCAGTAAATTCGACAAAAAAAATAGCCCGCCCACAAATACCGGCCTCACAATGACCTCAATCGCCGGCATTATTTGCATTTTAAATTAAAACTCTATAATTTTGTTCATTATTTTTTATAATCTGAGCCACAATGAACTTGAGAAAAACCGTAACAACTATCGCAGCAGCACTCGCTGTCCTTTCGGCAGCTGCCGTCGCACCGATCAAAACCTCAGTCCCGAAACGGCCAGCCGGAGCATCCGACCTCGTCGGATTCGCGCTCCCGCCCATCGACACCGTACGCGTCGGATTCATCGGACTCGGAATGCGCGGACCGGACGCCGTCGAACGTTTCGCCCACATCCCCGGAACACGGATCGTCGCCCTCTGCGACATAGAAAAAGAACGCGCTGAAAAATGCCAGTCACGGCTCGACAATGCCGGACGACAACGCGCCGCTGTCTATGGCGGAACAACGAACAGCTGGAAAGAACTCTGCGACCGTCCCGACATAAACCTCGTCTATATCGCAACCGACTGGCTCAACCACGCTCCAATGGCAAAATATGCAATGGAAAAAGGCAAACACGTGGCAATCGAAGTCCCCGCAGCTATGACACTCGACGAGATCTGGGATCTGATAAACACCGCCGAACGGACAAAACGCCACTGCATGATGCTTGAAAACTGCGTCTATGACTTCTTCGAAATGAACACCCTGAACATGGCGCAGAAAGGCCTTTTCGGCGACATCATGCATGTCGAAGGCGCATACATCCACAACCTCAACGAATTCTGGCCATACTACTGGAACAACTGGCGAATGGACTACAACCGCAAGAACCGCGGCGACGTCTATCCAACCCACGGAATGGGACCCGCATGCCAGCTGCTCGACATCCACCGAGGTGACCGCATGGAAACTCTCGTATCAATGGACACCAAAGCCGTAAACGGACCCGCTTACATCGAGCAGACAACCGGCAAGAAACCCGCAACATTTGCCAACGGCGACCACACCATGACAATGATCCGCACCGCAAACGGAAAGACAATCATGATCCAGCATGACGTCGTGACCCCGCGGCCCTACTCACGCATGTATCAGCTGACCGGCACAAAAGGGTTCGCCGAAAAATATCCCACGCCCGCCTACGCCTTCGAGCCCGATCAGATTGCCGCCGACTCGATTCCCGACCACGAAAACCTGTCGGCCCACGGATGCATCTCCGAAAGCCAGCGACAGGCACTGACCGAACGCTATCGGCATCCTATTATTAAAGAGGTGGGAGAAATCGCAAAGAAAGTCGGAGGCCACGGCGGAATGGACTACATCATGGACTACCGGCTCGTCTATTGCCTGCGCAACGGACTCCCCCTCGACATGGACGTCTACGACATGGCAGAATGGTGCTCGCTGATCCCCCTCTCGAAAATATCTATCGAAAACGGATCGGCCCCAGTCGAAGTCCCTGACTTCACTCGCGGAGCCTGGAAAAAGCTCTCCGGCTACCGCCACGCCTACAAATAAACCCACAAGTCTGATTTAATCGACTCTTTTTAGTATTTAGATTTGATTTTTTGTTAAATTTTTGTTAAACATTTCTCAGATCTTGTTTGATTAATCAGAAAATGGTTACTTTTGCATGTGTGTTTTTCATAGTATTAGATTAAGATAAAGGTTTAAAGGGAAAGAGATGTTGTGAAACATCTCTTTTTTATTTTTATATTTCCCTCCCATTTGTTAACTTTGTTGATGACGGAAAAATGACGCTCCCTTCACAAACAATAATCTCTCATGAAAACATTCAGAATCTACCCCTCGTCGGTCAACAGCCGGTTCATCTCGGAAGTAGCCGACGCAATGCGCGACGGTAACCTCATCATTTATCCGACCGACACTATCTATGCAATCGGATGCGACGCGACAAACCAGAGCGCAATCGAACGTCTTTGCCGGATCAAAAACATCAGCCCGCAAAAAAACACCCTCTCGATTATCTGCAGCGACATTTCCCAGGCGAGCGAATACGCACGCATCGACAACAAAGCCTATGCCGTGCTGCGCCAGTACACCCCCGGCCCGTTCACCTTCATCCTTCCCGCATCCACGACTCTCCCGAAAGCTTTCAAGGGACGCCGACAGGTCGGCCTCCGAATACCCGACAACCCAATTCCGCGAGCACTCGCCGAAGAACTCGGCCACCCGATCATGACGACATCGATCCCGACCGAATCACTCTCCGAAAACGAAATAACCTCACCCGACGAAATCTCGATCCGCTACGAATCGCGTCCTGAAATCGGACTCCTCATCGACGGAGGAGAAGGCAACACCATTCCTTCAACAATCGTCGACCTGACCGACAGCTCAAATCCGGAAATAATCCGTCAGGGCGCCGGAACAATATAACAACCGATAATCGTCAGCCCTATGTCACTACAGCCCCTTCAGCTCCCCCCGCAACCGGGCGGCAAAACATCCTCGATCGAGGAAACGGCCCGGCAGATAGTCATTGTCGGCGCCAACGGATCCGGCAAAAGCCGCTTCACCGCAAGAATGATCCACGACTGCGGACCGAAAGCATTCCCGCTGTCGGCCCTTTCAGCCATCTTCGAACGCAGCAGCGGACCGACCGGCAACCTGACGATCGACGCCCGCTATGACGAAGCTGTGGCAAACGGCATGATCCACAACAACGAAACCTCGCAGCTCGACCGACTTCTGGCCCTCCTCCTCAACGACGAGATGCGCAACCTCCTCGCCTTCAAACTCCGCAACCGCTCCCACCCCGGCGCAACACTTGCCCCGACACGCCTCGACACAGTCATCGACCTCTGGGAACAGATCTTCCCCGGAAGCCGCGTGCTCGTTGAAAGCGGACGGCTGCTTTTTGCCCGCGACGCCGACCGGGAGGAAGAACAAGGCTATGCGACTTCCCGGCTCTCGACCGGCGAAAAAGCTGTCCTCTTCTACCTCGCAGCAATGAGCTATGCCCCGAAACGCTCAATCGTGTTCGTCGATTCTCCCGAACTTTTTCTCCACCCGACAGTCACACGGTCTCTCTTCAACCACATCGAATCGCAGCGACCCGACTGCCGCTTCGTCTACACCACCCACGACCTCGACTTCGCCGCATCCCGCTCCGCCTCGTCGGCCGTCTGGGTCAGAAGCTTCGATCCAGCGACGAAAACATGGCAATACGAGGTTCTGCCTCCCAACACAGCTCTTTCCGACGAAATCTACCGGACGATTCTCGGATCGCGAAAACCGGTTCTATTCATCGAAGGCGACGGCCGACGTTCGATCGACTCGAAACTCTACCCCCTTATATTCCCTGACTTCACGATCCAGGCCCTCGGCAGCTGCAACAAAGTGATCGAAGCCACACGCACTTTCAACGACCTCAACTCTTTCCACCACATGGACTCGCGAGGCATCGTTGACCGCGACCGGCGCGACACCCACGAAGTCGAATATCTGAGACGCAAACGCATAATGGTCCCCGAAGTGGCCGAAGTCGAAAACCTGCTGCTGATCGAAGAAGTCGTACGCACAGTCGCATCCGCTTGCGGAAAAGATGAAAACCACGTTGCCGACAAAGTGAAACGTTCGATCATCAAGGAATTCCGCAACGACCTGACCCAGCAGGCCCTCCTCCACACACGCCACCGCGTCAAACGGATCGTCGAATGCCGCATCGACGGACGCTTCTCATCGATCGACCGCCTCGAGCGACATCTGGCCGACCTGCCGCGCGAGATCAATCCCCGCGGGCTCTATGACTCGCTGTGCAAGGAATTCCAGCGCTACGTCTCGACCGGCGATTATGCATCCATACTGAGAGTCTACAACCAAAAGTCGATGCTCCCGGGATGTAACGTAGCCGGCCTCTGCGGTCTGCGTGACAAAGACGACTACCTCTACACGATCCTCCGGCTTCTGCGCACCGACCCCCGCGCCGCCGAAAGAATCCGCACTGCAGTGCTGAAATGCTTCAACAACGTAAATGACTCCCTGGAAAATGAACAAAGCCAAGCTTAAATGCTGGATCGAGGCAATGCGCCTCCGGACTCTGCCGGTTTCGGCAGCCGGCGTCATCACAGCCGCCGGCTGCGCTATCGCCGACAGCACCTTCCGGCTATTGCCCGTGGTGCTCTGCCTGATCTTCGCGACACTCGCACAGATCGCATCGAATTTCGCAAACGAATACTATGACTACGTCGGCGGCCTCGACCGAAAAGGGCGTGAAGGCCCGCGACGCGGAGTGACCGAAGGCGACATAAGCCCCAAAGCAATGCTTGCCGCAACCTATGTGACACTTGGAACAGCATGCATCATCGGCCTAACGCTGCTGACATTCAGCGGATGGTGGCTGCTGCCGGTCGGCATAGCAGTTGCCATAGGAGCAGTCGCCTACAGCACAGGACCCTATCCGCTGTCTCACCACGGACTCGGCGAAGTCGCAGTCATTGCATTTTTCGGACTCGTGCCGGTATGCTGCACCTACATGCTGCAGGGAGGCCAGTTCGGACTCCCCATTGCCGGAATGGCGCTCGCAATCGGGCTGATGGGCGCAAACGTACTGATCATCAACAACTACCGCGACGTCGACGACGACCGTTCAGTCGGGAAACACACCCTTGCCGTAAAGCTCGGCCCGACAGCCATGAGGCTGCTCTACCTGTTCAACTCACTGGCAGCCATCGGACTGATAATGACATGGATCGGCAAAGTAAACGCGACCGGCCTGTCGGTGACCTGCGGAATCTATGGAGCGGGCGCGATTGCAGTAGTCGTCATGATGGGACGACTGAAAGGACGGCAACTGACACCGCTGCTCGGCGCAACGGCAATGCTGATGCTTTTCTTCTCAATTGCATGGACCGCTCTGGCCGCAACTAACTCTTGAAATCGGGAAAACGGCTGGTGATATAAGCCACGATAACATCCACGATCCGGTCCATCGGCATACGTGAAGTGTCGAACGTCAGATCATAGCTCGAAGCCGCCCCCCAGACCTTATCCGTATAGAAGTTATAGTAGTTGGCACGGAGCTTATTCATCTTCAAAGCCTTAGCCCGCGCCTTGTCCGGAGTCAGACTTCCCCCGTCACGCGCCATAATGCGGGCCACGCAACTATCGATCGGAGCATGCACAAAGATATTGACAAGCCGTTCATGGTCGCGAAGCACATAATCGGCAGTGCGCCCGACAATCACACAATCCGACCGATCGGCAAGCGAATGGATGAAATCACTCTGCGCCCGATAGATACTGTCATCGGAAATCGAAGTGCTTCCGGCATAGAAGTTGACATTGCTCAACCCGAAGGCAGACGAGAAGATCCCGTTGAAAAACGTCGGGAAACGCTCGTCACACCGTTCGAAAAAAGCCTTGTCCACACCGGCATGCTCGGCAGCCTCGCTGAGAAGCTCCTTGTCATAATACCTGAATCCGAGGCGATCGGCCAGTTTCCGGCCCAGCTCACGCCCTCCACTGCCGAACTGACGGCCAATGGTAATCACAATGGGATGTTTTCCAGTCATGGTATCTCTGTTTTTTGGCAAATATAACAATAATATTCGATTTAGAGCCGGTTCCCCAATATTTGTTAATGCTGGGGTCGCATATCTCTGAGTGATTTTTGTCTTGTGATGAAGG
>JAIDJZ010000299.1 GCA_029051965.1 Paramuribaculum sp.
GGCGGATGTGCAGGATTCCGCGATAGTCGTCGATGCGGTCGATGCTTTCGCGGATCTGACGGCGCAGCAGGGCGAATTTTTCGGCAACCGAGAGCTCTGTCGTGAGCTGTCCGGTCGCGGCCATCGCTTTCATCTGGCGGAATATCCAGGGGGCACCGATCGAGGCGCGGCCGACCATGACTCCGTCAACGCCGTAGCGGTCAAAAGCTTCCGCAACCTGTTGGGGAGTGCAGATGTCTCCGTTTCCGATAAGGGGAATTGTCAGACGCGGGTTGTTTCGGACGCGGGCAATCATTTCCCAGTCGGCCGATCCGGTGTACATCTGAGAGCGTGTGCGGCCGTGGACGGTCAGAGCCTTGATGCCGCAGTCCTGGAGCTGTTCGGCGAGGTCGACGATTATTTTGTTTTCGTGATCCCAGCCGAGACGTGTTTTTGCTGTTACGGGCAGGTCGACGGCGTTGACGACAGCCCGGGTGATCTCAAGCATTTTCGGGACGTCGCGGAGCAGTCCGGCGCCGGCTCCCTTTCCGGCAACTTTCTTGACCGGACAGCCGAAGTTGATGTCGATGATGTCGGGTCCGGCGTCAGCGACGATGCGTGCGGCTTCGGCCATAGTGTCCGGCTCGCGTCCGTAGATCTGGATTGCTGTCGGGCGTTCGCCGGGGCTGATGTGGAGTTTTCGAGTGGTGGCTGCTATGTTGCGTATGAGGGCATCGGCCGAAACGAATTCGGTGTAAACCATATCGGCCCCTTGTTCTTTGCAGATAAGGCGGAACGAGAGATCGGTCACATCCTCCATCGGAGCAAGCATGACCGGGCGGTTTCCTAAGTCGATATTGCCTATTTTCATTCTTCAGTCTGGGGTGTTGGGATGAGTGTTTTGATTGTCATGTGAGGGTCAGAGAGGAGAGTCCGGATTCGAGAAGAGTTCCGGCAGCTTCGCGGAGTGACAGGGCTGAAACGTCGCTGATTCGCGCGATTACTTCTTCGCGCGGGAGCACCGAGCCGAAGTAGAGCACGGCTCGGGCCATCGACATGACCGCGTTGTCGCGCACGTCGGAGGCCAGCGTGAGCTGTCCGAGATACTGGCGTCGGGCGGCAGCCATGAAGCGTTCGCTCATAGTGTTGTCGGCGAGTTTGTCAAGCACGCGTTCGACAATGCGGCGGCATCGGATGGTGTCCGAGTGGTCACATCCGAAATAGATCGTCATCAGTCCGGTGTCGGTCAGCATGGCGGTCGTCGCGTCGACGGCATAGACCAGACCTCGCCGCTCGCGCAGTTCGACGTTAAGGAGCGAGTTCATCCCCGGGCCTCCAATTATGTTGGAGAGCATTGAGAAGCTCCAGCGCCGGTCGGAGTACATTGACGGGATTCTTGCTCCGGTCAGTGTGTTGGCCTGATGATTGGAGAGGCAGACTGTCGTGTCGAACGGGCCGACGGGCGGGGGAGCGGTGCGTGTCGGAGTGATGCCGTCCGACGGAAGGTCTGAGAAGAAGCGTTCGGCCGTCCGGCAGACTTTGTCGGGTGGCAGCGGACCGGCATAGAAGAGGACTGTCCGTCGGCGGGTGAAATTCCCTCTGACGTAGCGCCGGCACGTTGCGGTGTCGAAGCGGTCGAGTGATTCCCTGCTGCCGAGAATGTTGTGGCCGAGGTCAGATCCTTTGAAAATGAGGTCGTCGAAGTCATCGAATATGGCTTCGGAGGGAATGTCGCGGTACTGGCTGATCTCATCACCGACCACTTCGCGCTCCCGGTCGAGTTCTTTTTCGGGGAAGACCGAGTGGCAGAGAAGGTCACCGAGCAGATCGGCGGCACGCATGAAGTTGCCTGACGGATAGACGGTGTAGACG
>JAIDJZ010000003.1 GCA_029051965.1 Paramuribaculum sp.
AGCGGCAGAAAAGAAGCAGCAGATTGTATAAAAGATTTTCGTTCACTTACTATCGTTTAAATTTGAACTCTTACTTAAGTAAATCATGCTTCGGTATTGCGGACCATTGCCTGATAAGTTTTTTTTACCACTATTGTTGATTTATCAACCCGACGAGTTGACAAGAGCCTGGCAAAACTATTCTTACCCTTTTAAACTCTTTATTTATAATGAAATCTGCTGTTACAACTGCCATGGCTCTGGCTATCTCAATTGGCCAGTTCTCATTATCCGCCCAGGAAGCGGAATCGCTTGCACCCGGCGATGACCACACCAACAAAATTGAGTTCGGACGAACCACTCCCGAAATGAAAGAAATTCTGGAGCATTCGCGTCCCGAAGGCAACCGGGAAATCCCAGCCCCGTCATTTGCCGTCCACACAAAAAACAACAACTTTATCATGACCATCGGAGGTAATGTCGCCACCATCTTCGGCTATGACATCGGCAACAACCTCTACAAACAGAACGACGCCGGTGTCAGCTTCGTAACCTCCGCCATTCCTGTCCCCGCACGCAAAGGCCACAAAGGCGACTTCTACATCAATCCGATCAACGGATCGGTCGACCTGCAGATTGTCGGACTCGCAAACACACCCAATGAAATCACCGGCTATGTAAAGATCGGAACAAACGGCATCGAGCCGTCAATCGTCCTGCAGCGAGCCTACATCTCCTATCGCAATTTCACCGCCGGCATGAAACTGTCTCTGTTTCAAGATGCCAACGCATGCCAGCCTCCGACAATCGACCCTCAGGGACCTTCCGGATGTGTTTCAAACATTGCCTACGAAATCGGCTACACCTCACGATCCTACAACGGATTCCGATTCGCTGCCGGTCTTGACATGCCGACCTACTACTCCTCCAACGGCTACTATCGCGGCAAAGACTATCCCCAGTTCGACGGAAAACAGGTCGCCGACTATGGCGACGCCGAACAGATGATTCCCGACATCCCCGCTTGGATCGAATACTCCTTCTCTCAGTGGAACCGAATCCGTCTTTCCGGAATCCTGCGCAACTTCGCCTATCGCGACCTCGTCAGCAACAAGACCCGCCATCTGGCAGGCTGGGGAGTAATGCTCTCCGGCAATATCCAGCCCGTCAAGCCGCTGATTCTATATTATCAGTTTGCCTACGGAAAAGGCATCGGCAACTATCTTCAGGACATCGCCGGCAAGCCGATATCATTCACCCCCGACACCAGCGGCCCGGGACGCATGCAAGAATCTCCCATGATGGGACTGAACTTCGGCATTTCCTATAATGTCAACTCAAAACTCCAGTTCAACGCAATGGTATCC
>JAIDJZ010000030.1 GCA_029051965.1 Paramuribaculum sp.
GCCAAAAAAGACCTCAGGATTATTTTGAAGGTTCTGCCGTTCATGCGTATTACTGTTAACGCGGTTTAAATTCAAACTCTCTCTAAGCCCTTCTGCCGCTGACAGCGACAGAAAGGGACATGATGCAAAATTAGCTATTTTGCTCAACTTATCAAAATCCGCCTTGCGCGCGGGCGTCGTTAATTGAAAAAGGCGCTGTGTCAAAATGTTGTTTTTTGACACAACGCCGTGATTCTTACCCCGATGGTGAGAGGCCGTCAGAGCCTTACACCGTGAGGATTTCTTTCTCTTTTGCTGCGAAAAGATCGTCGATCTTTTTCAGATACTTGTCGTGGAGTTTCTGGGCTGTGCCTTCCGCATCCTTCGAAACGTCTTCCGACATTCCCTGTTTGACAGCCTTTTTCAGTCCGTCGATTGCGTCGCGACGTGCGTTGCGGACAGAAACCTTTGCAGTTTCGGCTTCTGCTTTCGACTGTTTCACCAGCTGCTTGCGGCGGTCTTCCGTCAGAGGAGGAATGCAAAGGCGGATCACTTCGCCGTTGTTTTCCGGAGTGATTCCCAGTTCAGAGTTGATGATCGCTTTCTCGATCTCCTTGAACATCGGTTTTTCCCAGGGTGTGATGGCGATTGTGCGGGCGTCCGGAACCGAGATGTTTGCCACATTCGAGATTGGAACAACGCTGCCATAGTATTCGACGCGGATTCCGTCGAGGATTCTTGCATTTGCTTTGCCGGCGCGGATATGAGCGAGTGCTTCATCGAGATACGCTACTGCCATCTCCATTTTCTCTTCCGCCGGAGCCAGATAGTCATTTACGTCCATGATTATATTTTTGGTATTGGTTGATTGTGATTAATAGACAAATGTTCCGATCGGTTCTCCTGCTATGACTTTCTTGAGGTTGCCGACGGTGTCCATGTCGAAAACGACGATCGGAAGACCGTTTTCCTTGCATAAGGCTGTGGCGGTGAGGTCCATTACGCGCAGGCCGCGTGCCAGGACTTCGTCATAGCTGATCTTATCGAACTTGGTTGCGGTAGGATCTTTCTCCGGGTCGGCGGTGTAGACGCCGTCAATGCGGGTGCCTTTGAACATAGCGTCGGCCGCGATCTCGATGCCGCGCAGGGCTGCACCTGTGTCAGTCGTGAAAAACGGATTGCCTGTGCCTCCGGCCATGATTGCGACCGAGCCGTTTTCAAGAGCCTCGATAGCGCGGTGGCTGCTGTAGTGTTCGCCGATCGGATGCATGTTGATTGCGGTGAAAACTTTCGCCTTTTGGCCGATAGCCTCGAGCGCCGAGCTGAGGGCCAGGGAATTGATCGTGGTCGCAAGCATCCCCATCTGGTCGCCCTTGACGCGGTTGAAGCCTTTCGATGCGCCCTGAAGGCCGCGGAAGATATTGCCGCCGCCGATGACGATGCCGACTTCGACACCCTGCTTGACGATTTCAGCGATCTGGCTCGCATACTCATTGAGGCGTTCCGGATCGATACCGTAGCCCTGATGGCCCATGAGCGATTCGCCGCTCAGTTTCAGAAGAATCCTTTTGTATTTCGGTTCCATTTGGTAGTATATGATTTTTGTTGTGATTCAGTTATCTTATTGGCCGGCGTTGACAATCGCCTGTGCCGGTTCGTCCGAGCAGAGCACCACAAGCAGATTTCCGATCATGGCAGCCTTGCGGTCATTGTCGAGTTCTACAATATTGTCTTTCTCAAGGCGTTTCAATGCCATGTCGACCATAGTGACTGCGCCCTCTACAATTTTTTCACGCGCCGAGATGATTGCCGACGCCTGCTGGCGGCGAAGCATGACGGCTGCGATCTCAGGCGCATAGGCCAGATAGTTGAGACGCGCCTCGACAACCTCCATTCCCGCCATTGAAAGACGGTCATTGATCTTGCGCTCAAGAAGCTCGTTGATCTCTTCTCCGCCGTCGCGGAGTGTCAGTTCGGAATCGTCCACACCTGTCTGGTCGTAGGCGTAATGGCCTGTCACTTCGCGCAGTGCGGCGTCGCTCTGGATTCTGACAAAACGTTCGAGCGCGGCATTGCTGATTGCCGTGCCCGTGGCGCCGAGCGACGATGAATCGATGTCGAACACAGCGCGGTAGGTGTCTTTTATTCTCCAGACGAGCACCATCCCGATAAGAACAGGGTTGCCGATCTTGTCGTTGACCTTGATCGGTTCGATATCCATATTGCGCAGACGAAGCGAAAGTTTACGCCGGGTCAGAAACGGATTTGTCCAGAAATATCCCACGCGCCGGCATGTGCCGCGGTATTTTCCGAAAAAAATCATCACTCGGGCCTCATTTGGCTCTTGTGTGAAATAGCCGACACATCCCATTATAAACAGAATGCCGAAAACCACCGCGCCTCCGGCCGACAGCCAGAGATTCTCTTCGCCTCCGGCAGCCACACACCCTATAATGAGTAGCGGGTTGAGTATGAACGTAAAGAAAATCATGGCGAAGCCGTTGATAAGCAAGCCATTGTATTCAAATTCTTTGTTGTTGTCAGTCATAATGAATCGAGATATTTGATGATTGGTGAAATGAAATCTTTGGAAATGCCGGCATAAAGACGGCATTCTCTTATATAATGTGTCTGCAAATATTTTTACAAATATAGTGCGAGTTTTCCGAAAATCAAAACCAAAACGATTAAAACGGAAAAAGGTCGAAAAAAGTTCGGGAAATCGGGCTGGCTGTAACGTGCGGGCAATA
>JAIDJZ010000300.1 GCA_029051965.1 Paramuribaculum sp.
CCGACCACCTGCGTCAGCAGCCGGTAGGCACGGCCGCATATCTCGATCTTCCGCTCATAAGTGTCGGCCTGACCCTTTTCATCGAAAGCCATAACGACCATCGCGGCCCCGAAATCCTTTATTTCCCTCGCCTTGCGCAGAAATTCCGCCTCCCCCTCTTTGAGCGAGATCGAATTGACCACTCCTTTTCCCTGCAGACATCTTAGCCCCGCCGACACGACAGCCCAGTCCGAAGAGTCAATGACGACCGGCACTCTGGCCACATCAGGATCAGAGGCTATGAGATTGAGAAAATGAGTCATCTCAGCCGGCGCGTCAAGCAAAGCATCGTCCATGTTGACGTCGACCATCATCGCTCCGCCTTCGACCTGGGCCGCAGCGATCGATGCCGCCTCTTCATAGGACTTCTCCTTTATCAGACGCAGAAACTTACGGGAACCTGCCACATTGCATCGCTCGCCGATGTTGACAAAATTGTTTTCAGGCGTGACTGACGTCACCTCAAGTCCGGACAGTCTCAGGACTCCGCTACGCGCCAACGGCTTACGGGGCGCCGCTCCGTGAGCGAGTTCCGCAACGAGGCGGATATGTTCGGGAGTCGTTCCGCAGCAGCCGCCGATGACATTGACCATTCCACGTGAGAGATAAGGCTCTACAGCTTCGGCAAATTCCGCGGCCGTCTCGCGATATTGTCCCAGCGCATCGGGGAGTCCTGCGTTCGGATGACAGCTGACCGGAAACGGAGACACGGAATGCAGTGTCTCTAAATACGGCCCCATGTCACGTGCTCCCATCGAGCAGTTGAGTCCAAGACTCACGACATTCTCAAAACCCTCGATCGAGACAAGAAGCGCCTCAAGCGACTGGCCTGAAAGAATACGTCCGCTGCGGTCTGACACTGTGACCGAAACCATCACCGGAATCTGCCGCCCTATGCTCCGGGAGACATCCCGCGCCGCCATAAGCGCGCTTTTCAGATTGAGGGTGTCAAAAACCGTCTCGGCAAGAACCAGATCCGCGCCGCCATCGACCAGCGCTGCAATCTGCTCCCGATAGGCCAGGCGCAGATCATCGAACGTTATGTTTCGCATCGCAGGATCTTCGACACGCGGGCTCATCGAGGCCGAACGGTTTGTCGGTCCGACCGAACCTGCAACCCAGATCCGGCGTCCGAGAAGCGCCGACATCTCATCAGCCACTTTCCTTGCGACAGCAGCCGCCCCGCGGTTGATCTCTCCGACATAAGCCTCAAGCCCATAGTCGGACTGGGAAACGGCATTGGCATTAAACGAATTTGTCGATATGATATCGGCTCCCGCAAGAATATATTCCCTGTGGATGCCCGCAATCGCATCGGGGCTTGTCAGCGAAAGAATGTCGTTGTTGCCTCTCAGATCACAGTTCCAGTCGCGAAAACGTTCGCTTCTGAAGTCCCGTTCCGTCAGATCGAGACGCTGGATCATGGTCCCCATCCCGCCGTCGAGCACAAGGACCTTCTCAAGAATTGACTGCTGGAAATCTTTGCTCATGCCTGATCAGAATATTTGGGATGCAACTTCTCTGACACTCTCGGCCGCATGAATCGTATAGAAATGAACCCCCGGGACTCCATGCGCAATCAGTTCGCGGCACTGAGCGACACTCCACTCGACTCCGATACGGCGCACTTCTTCATCACTCTTCGCCTTACGCAGTTCCGAAGCAAGCGCTTCGGGAATCTCCGAACGGAAAATCTTCGGCAGAACAGATAGATGCGATGCACGTGTGATCGGCTTTATCCCCGGAATAATAGGCACCGTTATCCCCTCCTGACGGCAACGGTCGACAAATTCGAAAAACTTGGAATTGTCAAAAAACATCTGCGTAATCAGATAGTCCGCCCCGTTGGCAACTTTCTGTTTGAGGAAACTGATGTCCGAGGTCATATTGGGAGCCTCCTCATGTTTCTCCGGATAGCAGGCCATCCCGTAGCTGAAAGGCGTCTCGATTCCCTCGATCGCAGTGCCATACAGACCGCGTCCGGAGTTGAACTCATTGATCTGATTCTGAAGATCAAGGGCATAGTCATTATAGTCATCCCTATTGTGGCCCAAACGGTCGAAAGGCTTGTCATCGCCCCGCACGACAAAAAGATTCGTTATCTCAAGGAAATTCAGGTCCAGAAGAGCATATTCCGTCTCTTCGCGCGTAAAACCCTTGCATATGATATGAGGCACAGGCGTGATTCCGTAGCGATATTTCAGCGCGGCGGCCACAGCCACCGTGCCCGGACGCCGCCGGATGCTCACCTTGCGATGCGACCCGTCGGGCTGAGGCTGATAGATGCTCTCGCTGTGATGCGATGTGATATTGATGAACTTAGGATCAAATTCCCGCAGGCGGTCAACGATGTCATACACCCGATTAATACTGTTTCCCTTCACGGGAGGGAGAATTTCGATTGAAAAAAGTGGCCTGTCCGTATTACGGATTATATCGATAACTTTCATAAGCTAACCATTGAGAAACTGATCAGAAATTAGTGTGATAAAACGGTCCACAACGTACTATTATGTAATCATGATGACTGCCGAAGCCCCGCGTTGCGCCGTGTGTCAGACACCAAAGTTACAACAACATTCCGTCCCGACAAAATTTAAAACCCGAAATCACCGCTGAAATCACCGCCGGCCATCGGACTTTTACTTTATCTCGTGCTACTCCATATCCGCTTCCGGACGGAATTGACAAAAGCGATGAAGCACTATGCCCCATCGCCTTTATTACATCGAACATCACGTCGCCGGGATGCTGAACTTATTATTCGTCTTCAGATTCTTTTACAAGATTGAATTTTGCCGAGATCTCCTTCTGGTCTATCGCTTGACGCAGATTAAAACGCTTCTTTTGCGGAAGATATCCATTTCGCTCACAAGTAACCTCAATCTGGACGTTGCCGGAATTATTGTAGGTCAGGCCACGGATGTCGAACGATTCAGTTGATTCGTAGGGCGTGTTTCCTACAAAATTGGCATTGGTGTTTGCGACATCGGGAGTCGAAGATATCACTCGCCATGAAACATCAGCTCCCTGAGGCGAGGATGTGATATACCACCTTATGACAGTATGCTCCAATGCGGAATTGCCTGAACCCGTCACCTCCTTATTCTTTTCCTGTCTTGCAGTTTTGGCGATCTTCAAGCTATTTGCGATGCGATCCCAATCAATTCCGCAAAGCGCGGCATAATATGCCTTAAACAATGGATTGAAGACTTCATTGAAAGAATCGGATGTACTTCTGCCCGTACTGGTTGTTGAAGAAATGACAGTCTGGTTTTCAGCATCCACCAACTCCCATCTGACCACGGCTGTTGCGGTAGAAGATCCAATCTTTTTCTTTGCATTGTACTGACGTACTCGCAGACGTAAGTCGGTAACGGTAACACGCAGAACATAATCGCTTTGCGGATTGGATCCAAGTGTAAAACCGAGTGCCGATGCTATTTTCCCGAGAATTATTTCGCCACTCTCGACATTTGAATACTCGAAATGTACGCGAGGGACATCCTTAGCTTCCTTACTTGTCAGATCCGACAGACTTATGTCCGGATTTGAACCGATATCACTGCGAACGACGATTCGCAAACCATAGTCAAGATTGGAGTAACGCTGACTCTCCACGATGGAATTCGGAATCATCGAAACTTCTATTACGTCGGGGGTTTGTTTATTCTTTGCCGAAATGACCGGCGATGATATGACTAATATCAATAGAAGAGAAAGAATTTTGAAAACTATTTTCATAACGATAATCATTCGTCCTTAATCAGGTTAAACTTAGCTGAGATTTCCTTCTGGTCAATGGCCTGACGGAGATTAAAACGCTTCTTCTGAGGCAGATATCCACTCCGTTCACAAGTAATCTCAATCTGGACGTTGCCGGAATTATTGTAGGTCAGTCCACGGATATCGAACGATTCTGTTGATTCATACGGAGTCGAGCCTACATAATTGGCATTGGTGTTGGACACCTCGGGGGTGGAAGATATCACTCGCCATGAAACATCAGCTCCCTGAGGCGAAGAAATTATGTTCCAGCGGATTACCGTGCGCTCCAGAGCAGTATCGCCATCTCCTTTAACCTGCGCGTTTTTCTCTTGCTTGGCAGTATTGCCAACCTTCAGAAAACCGGCTATTCGACTCCAGTCAATCTTGGAAAGAGCGTCAACGTATGCGCGTCCCATGCCGGCGCCGAACACCTCGGTTTGCGATAGTGTGACAGTAGATGCCACCGTAGATGATGCCAATAGATTAGATCCGGATTCATCTGTCAATTTATACACCAGCTCACATTTAGCTATGGCGGTAACTTCCTTTGATTTTGCGTTGTCGAACAGCGTCACATTCAATTTCCTGATATCTATAGTCAGCGTATAATCTGCCGAAGCAGAAACATCGAAACGCATACGCTGAAGATAATCGCGTGCAACGTCTTCGCCAAATACCTTCAAGGACGGAGAAAATATATAGTTGCGTGCAAAAAGCATAGCCTTGCGAGAGGGCAGCTCTGATTTTACTACCGCAGGGTCGGCCTGTGATCTCACGTCAAGCCGCACTGGCTTGTCAAGATCTCTAAAAGTCTGAGGAACACTGGTAGTTGTTACCGTCAGGGGAACTTCGACATCCATTTTGCCAACACGAGTCAACGCCATGCAAGAGGAAATAAGCAGACTGATGCCGAAGATAAAAGCGTAGCCGCAAAGTGTTATAAACTGCCTCATGACTTATCGGGTGGTTGAGTGAATCTTTACTATTTTTGCTATAGCCGTTGCCTGATACTCTATAGTTTTGCTTCCGCTGTTAGAAACCCGGGTAGTGACAATCGGCTCCAGGATACCGTCGGCGCCGTAATCTTTGACCTGCTCAATAAGTTTAGCAATCGCAACACGGCGCGCAAACTCCTCAGCCTGTGGCATATTTCCCATGTCTGTACTTTCACTCAAGAGATAACCTAAAGTGGCCGAACCTGAAAATGACTTAAGAGACCATCCCCTTTTTTGATCGAAGACAAAATTATAGGAAAAATCACCGTCTCCGCTTGTAATTTTAAGTGAATTAGACGAGTACTTGGCACTCACTGATGCAGATTCGGAGATAGTGTTAAGGATTTCATAGTCGCCCTTTTGAAGATTAAGAGCTGCTGCCGGAATTGCATCGGCTGTACTTACAGCATGAGGAACAACCAGACTATGCGTTCCTCCGCATGACGCGAGTGTAAGCATAGCAAAAGCGCCCACAATTGTCATGCAACTTTTTCGTTTAAATGTCAGCATTGCGATAATGTGATGCCGCGGTCATCCCCTCGTTGGCCGTAATTGGTTAAAAAAAAAGCGTAGGAATCTGTATCTGTTACCGTCCTACGTTCTGAGGCTTCTCGCATTGCCTATCGATAGTCGGACGGCAACGCAGAAGCCCACGCCAGTATATGCAATCAGTACATCCGGCTATATTTCTCCCGAAACATAATGCCAAATGCAAGATAATTACATATCCACAGGACATCTACCGTTGCTCAACCCTTGTCTATCGATAGAAATTTTGCGAGAATTTCAGAACGACAAGAATCAGCGCGGATAAACGCTTTCTTATGTATATTTTTGCAGAAGCGACTCGTCGCTTCACTACACATCCCGCTCCGTTTAATCCCAAACCTAAGGTTTGTTCACTTGAACCTAACCCAACTGGCGTGGTCTGCGAGGCAGTCTGTGCCCGCAAATATAATAATAATTTTGATATTATGAGGCCATAATGCTAAAAAATTTCTCACCATCTCACACGGCTCTTTCATTTACCTCTTTCATTTACACATGATCATTTCGCGAAACCGAACTCAAAAAAACATCCTAATTTGCGCAAGTGGAAAAGAATAGTTATCTTTGCAGCTGAAAAAGCCCGGATGGCGGAATCGGTAGACGCGTTGGTCTCAAACACCAATGGAGCAATCCGTGCCGGTTCGATCCCGGCTCCGGGTACTGAACCGTGGAGAAGAGCAATCTTCCCCACGGTTTTTCTTTTCCCCCGCTCCGCAAATAGTTAGCCTACCAATAGAACTCCGATATATCCAAGCACATTATTCTAAGAGAGCGTTTTGATTTGAATTCAAACACTCTATAGGAAACGGTTGTATTTTTTAATCAGATACTTTTTTGCATATCTCTAAAAATTGAGATAACTAATTCCGTTATCTCAATTTTATGTTAAAAATTGAGATAACGGAATTTTTATTGTAATTTTGCGTAAAACTTGCAAATATGATAAATCTAGAAACGTTCAATGCCGGACATTATGAAGATGGATATGGCTATAAGTACTTTGTGCCAAACTATATCAATCAAGAATGGACATGGAATAATCCTACGATCAATCATTTATTGGAAAAAGCAGCATTGAAATTAGGCGAACTTAATTCATTTTCCAAACTTGTTCCTAATATAGATTTATTCATACAGTTGCATGTAACGAAAGAAGCGGTTGTTTCAAGCCGAATTGAGGGCACTCAAACAAGAATGGATGAAGCATTACTTCCTGAAACTGAAATACAATTAGAAAGAAGAGATGACTGGAAAGAAGTTCAAAACTATATTAAAGCAATAAATGAAGCTATTAAAAGCTTAAAGACTCTACCTATTTCGAGCAGATTAATTCGTAATACTCATAGGGTATTATTAGATAGCGTTCGAGGTGAGCACAAACT
>JAIDJZ010000301.1 GCA_029051965.1 Paramuribaculum sp.
GGAAGAGGAGCAATTCTCCGGATTTGTTTTCAAAATCCACGCTAACATGGACCCCAACCACCGCTCATGTATTGCATGCGTCAAGGTCTGCTCCGGTAAATTCGAACGTAACGCCCCCTACAAGCACATGCGTTCCGGAAAAATAATGAAGTTCGCTGCGCCCACAGCCTTTATGGCTCAGAAAAAAAACATTGTTGACGAAGCCTTTCCTGGAGATATCGTCGGCATTCCGGACAACGGCAATTTCAAGATCGGGGACACCATTACCCAGGGAGAAACGCTCCATTACCGCGGACTCCCGAGCTTCTCGCCGGAAATGTTCAAATACATCGAGAACACCGATCCGATGAAATCCAAACAACTCGACAAAGGCGTCCAGCAGTTAATGGACGAAGGCGTGGCTCAGCTTTTCACCAATCAGTTCAATGGACGTAAAATCATCGGTACGGTCGGACAGCTTCAGTTTGAGGTTATCCAATACCGCCTGCTCCACGAATATGGCGCACAATGCCGATGGGAACCGCTATCCCTTTATAAGGCATGCTGGATCGAGAGTGATGACGCGGAAGCCCTGAACGCATTCAAGAAGCGTAAACACCAGTTCATGGCCACCGACCGCGACGGGCGAGACGTGTTCCTCGCAGATTCAAACTACGTCCTGCAGATGGCACAGAATGACTTTCCCAAAATTAGATTCCATTTCTCGAGCGAGTATTAACTGTCAACCATTCTTTCAATTCCATATATGAAAGTCTTGAAATTCGGCGGAACTTCCGTCGGAACAATTGAAAGTCTCCGTAACGTCAAAGCGATCGTAGAGTCGAACACCGAGCGCACAGTGATGGTCGTTTCGGCATTGGGAGGCTTAACCGACCGCCTTATTGAAACCGCTAAAAAGGCAGAACGCGGCGATGAATCCTATCGCGATGAGATCGCGGCAATGAAAACACGTCACATCGACATCATAGATGCTCTTGTCCCCGAGGAACAACGTAGCGATCTGCTCAAGGATGTTGACCTGCTCTTCTCTCAGCTTGAAAGAACCTACACCGGCATCTGCCTGCTTGAGGAATTGTCCTGCCGCTCACTCGACAAGGTTGTCAGTTTCGGCGAACGCCTTTCAAGCAGAATTGTCGCCAGAATCATAACCGGTGCCAGGCTCTTTGATTCGCTCGCTTTCATCAAGACATTGCGGCGCTTCGACCGGCATGTTCTTGACAATGACATAACGCTTCAGCTTATCGACTCGGCATTTGGCGATTGTGATTTCCGGATTGCTGTAGTCCCCGGCTTCATTTCAACAGACTCCAACGGAGTGATCACAAATCTCGGTCGTGGCGGAAGTGACTACACTGCTGCCATATTGGCTGCGGCACTTAACGCATCAAGCCTTGAAATATGGACTGATGTCGACGGATTCATGACAGCTGACCCGAGACTTATTCCCAGTGCAAAGGTCATTCCGGCGTTATCGTTCACCGAGGCAATGGAACTTTGCAATTTCGGCGCTAAGGTGATCTACCCTCCGACAATCTATCCGGTATTCCACAAGAATATTCCTATCTTCATAAAAAACACCTTCAACCCCTCCGCTCCCGGAACTAAAATCCACGATGTCGGAAGCCGAAACGGAGAGCCGGTAGACGCAAAAGGCGTTACTTCTCTTGCGGCAACTTCGCTTCTGACCATAGAGGCACAGGAGAATATCAGATCGAAAGTGCTCAACATCCTTTCGCGTAGTGGAGTAAGTGTTCTGCTTGCAACTCCGACGGATGAAAACCATCGCATAAGCTACTCGATAGCAAGCAGCGAAATCGGACTTGCGCGAACTGCTCTTGAAACGGAATTCTACGCCGAAATCGAAACTGGCGAAATGACTCCGGTCAGGATTGAAGAGGACCTCTCGACGGTAGCCATCGTGGCAGACGATCTCAAGAACAACAAAGAGATTTCGCAGCGTGTCAGCAAAGCCATAGACGCTTCAGATCTGGATATACGTGCATGGACTGCAGCCGCCCCGGAAACGAGCATATCACTGGTCGTCAGAAAAGATGACAGATGCCGCGCACTGCAGCTGCTTCACAACGAATTTTTCAGCTGATTGCAAATATCCTGAAACCGTTTTTTTGTAAGACAGATATTGCAGGCCGTAGCCGGCAGAAGTCCCTGCGTCGGCCTGTTAACAATATTTTGCTTCAAAAGAACCGGAAATTTGCATAATCTCTTTTGATGACACTGCGCTTTTCGTTAATTTTGCGATATAATCCTTGAATCTGACATGCGATATTACAGTACTAACGGATCCGAGATAAGTGTTGATCTATGTGAAGCGGTAACACGGAGCTTTGCAGCTGACGGAGGTGTCTACATGCCTTTGTCAATTCCAGTCATTCCCCGTGCGCTGTTCAACAATATCTCCGGAATGTCCGTGACTGACATAGGCTACGTTGTCGGCAGCTCGTTGTTCGGATCCGACCTCGATCTCGCCCTGATCAACGACATTGTTAAAGAGACGTTCTCTTTTGACATCCCACTGAAGAGAATAACCGACCACGTTTACGCTCTTGAGCTTTTTCATGGCCCGACAAAAACATTCAAGGATGTCGGAGCGCGCTTCATGGCAAGGATAATAAACTGCTTCATCGGTTCGGATCGTCTAAAGCCTGGACCGATAAATATGCTTGTTGCCACTCAGGGCGACACCGGCTATGCTGTCGCACGCGCATTTGAAAACATGCCCGGCGTCAAGGTCTTCATTTTCCATCCGTCGAAAGACTCGGTAAAACTTCCCGAACACATGCGCCATCCGGTTGCCGACAATGTCATTTCAGTTGAAATTCGCGGGACTCTCGACGATTGCCAGGAACTGGTGCGCCGCGCCTATATTGATCCCGATCTGAACCGGAAACTGAATCTGACATCCGCGAACAGCATCAATATCGCGCGCTTGCTTCCCCAGACATTTTTTTATTTCTATGCCTATTCCAAGTTGAAGGCACTCGGAGAAGAGATGTCGGAATTTGTCGCAGCTATGCCGTGTGGCAACCTGGGTAATCTCACTGCAGCTCTTTTCGCCAAGCAGATGGGCGTGCCGATCAGGAGGATTATTGCCGCCGGTCGTGGCGAACAGCGTCTGTGGGGAGAAATGCAGAATGGCAGGCTCTCTGTCAGCAACCGCGGACAACGAGCCCTTAACACCAATCTCTCGCGCATAAATGCCCTCATTACCCGCAATCCGGCTCTGGCGGAAAATCTTGTCTGCCACACATATTCACCCGAAGAGATTGACCGGACAATAAAACTCTTCCACGACAGTTTCGGCTATGTACTTGGGCGCAACTCTGCACTTGCAGCAAAATCAATGCTCGACAACAGAAGCGGAGATGAAGTCGGAGTTTTCCTTGCGACTGACCACCCCGATATGTATGCCGACCACCTGAATTCGCTCATCGGACTGAAACTCTCCTCCCGAAAAGCATCGGCCCAATCCCGCGACCGTCATATCCCCCTCTCCCCTTCGCTGCCGGCCGTCAAAAATTTTATTCTTGAACACTCCTGTTAATATTCACCCCCCTATAAAAACTTATAACTATGGCAAGCAAACGTGACCTTAAGAAAAGAATGCATTATATCTGCGGCGAACTTGCAATGAACTGCATCTTCTCAATGGATTTCATTGAATCGATCGACAGAAATAAAATGGATGACATCATCGTACGCATCGCCTCGCTTCAGCGCAACAGCATAAACCGACTGAATTTCTGCTTCGACAGAAAAGCCTCAGACTTCGCTTCGCGCACAGAATACCGCAAAGCACTACACACTTACAAGAAGCTGGCCATCAAATCGCTCTCAAACGAATTCAACCAGAAACTTGCCGAAATTGTCAAGGATATGAACTCGCTCCTGTCAGCTGAGCAGCGCGAAATCAACAAGCAGGCCGCAAGAAAGTAAGTCGCGACACTGTCTGAACTTAATGCGAATTTTGATTTTATCCCTGCAGAATCAGATCATAGAGCACTGTCGGGAATAGCCTCTCGCAATTTAAACAATTTCCCAGACAATAATGAATCTGAGCAAATTTCTCTTGAGGATAGCCGGGTGGAAGGTTATAATCTCAGTTCCTGACTATCCTAAATGTATTATCTGCGTTGCTCCTCACACGAGCAACTGGGATTTTATCATCGGAAAGCTCGCCTATGCATCTGTTGGCAGAAAGGCTGGCTTTCTGATGAAGAGTTCATGGTTTTTCTTCCCGTTAGGATTGATATTTAAGGCTATCGGCGGTGTGCCGGTTGAACGTGGCAAGAAGGGCTATTCCCTTGTTGAGCAACTGATAGCCCGCTTCAACTCCACGGACAGACTGACTCTTGCAATCACGCCGGAAGGGACAAGATCAAGAAATTCAAACTGGCATACAGGTTTTCTAAGGATAGCCTACGCGACAGATGTAAATATCGCGCTTGGTGCGATCGATTTTGCAAAAAAAGAGGTCACAATCACTGAAACATATTCCCCCACCGGCGATATCGAAGAGGATATGAAGCAGATTAAGGCCTATTACAAAGGCTTCTGCGGAAAGTATCCTGAAAAATTCTCCGCAGAATAAGCTGCGATTCGGTATTTTTAAAATCTCACGCAATAACGCATCATAAACTATGCCTGTCCAGGACCTGAATGTGGCGCTCTTGCCCCTCGACATCCGCTTTGCTGACAAAAAGGCAAACCTTGACACGGTCTGCAAACGAGTCCGTGATCTTCCTGAGGGAACCGATCTTGTCGTGCTGCCCGAGATGTTCAATGTCGGATTCGGTGACTTTCCCGACGGAGTCGGCTCTGTCGCCGAAACTGATGACGGGCCCACGATCGAAACTATCAGACAGCTCTCGCTCGAACGGTCGATTGCCATCTGCGGTGGATTCATCGGAAAGTCCGGCGGTGAAGTATATAACAGATGCTTTTTTGTGGCCGAAGGCGAACCATTGGGCTTCTACAACAAACGCCATCTTTTTTACGGCCCCGAATCGGCAATGTTCACACACGGCGTCTCCCAGCCACCTATTATAGAGTATAAAAGCTGGCGCATCAGGCCATTCATCTGTTTTGACCTCCGCTTTCCGGTATGGTCACGGGCAGTCGGCAACAATTTCGACATAATGATTTTTATTGCAAACTGGCCTCACGCCCGCTATCATGCCTGGCGACAGCTGTCAGTCGCCCGTGCAATCGAGAATCAGGCAATCGTGCTCTCATGCAACCGCGAAGGTGAGGATTTTTACGGGAAATATGAACGCGGTGACTCACTTATAGTCAATTCAAGCGGTTTCGAAATCGGACGAACGGCAGACGACGGAACAGAACTGGCAACCTTATCGTTTGAGTCATTCAACTCCGACCGCAAAATGCTTCAGCCCTGGAGATCTGCCGATGCATTCGAATTGAAGTAACACTCTGCACAGGTATAATTTTGTCACCTTGTCGGATTATTGTATTTTTGTAGAGCAGAATTGTTAGAAAAGAAATGAAACGAACCATAATCAGCGCGCTTGCAGGCGCAATTATTCTCTGTGGTGCAGATGTTTACGCGCAGAATACGATCATCCGCCCCCAGTCGCAGAAGAACATACACAAACCTGCATACAACGCGCGCAGCACATCGAAACGCACAACACCCCGTCAGACCACTCCGTCGACAGAAACCGTCTACAAGAAACTCGCTGACCAGTATGCCTGGAACAGCGAGTTGTCCGACGGAATGATTCTCGTCTCTAACGGAGATAAGTTCGGGTTTGTCAATAGACTCGGAGAGGAATCAATTCCTCTGATTTACGACGGAGGCACCGACTTTGAGGATGGTGAAGCTGTCGTGGTCGTTGAGGACAAGTATGGTGTTATTGACCGATCCGGAGAATATATCCTGAATGTAGAATATGACTATATCCATCCTGCCACAGAAGGCTTTTATTGCGTGAAAAAAGGTGACAAATGGGGATATATAGACAAACACGGCATTAAGCTCACCCAACTTGACTACGACGATGCAGCTCCGTTCGTCGGAGGTCTCGGCGTTGTCAAGTCCGGAACAAAATACGGAGCTGTCGACAAAGCCGGAAATGAAATCATTCCGGTCATCTTCGAGGAAATCGGCGTCGATGACAATGAGATGCCGGTCGAAGTCAAGCTCCACGGACGTACAGCAGCCATTGACAGCACCCAGAATATAAACTACTCTCTGCTCTACGATGAGATATCCGACTTCGGAAAACTAGGACCAAACGATATTGCGCTTGTAAAGATCAACGGTTCTTACGGCATTATCAACCGAAAAATGCAAGAGGTCGTCGAGCCGCGCTATCAGTTGATCGCACACTTCCTCCACGGAGTTGCCTGAGTAAACCGAAACGGAAGATACAATTTCATCACGCCAGAAGGTAAGGAGATTTCAACTAAAGGATTTGATGACGCATATGACTTTGCCGGCGAATATGCAATCGTAACGCGCGGCAGCAACCGCGGTGTTGTCGACGGGAGTGGTTCCTTTCAGGCAGTAGCTTTTGAACACGGCATCGGAATTGTCAAGAAAAACGGCATGTTGCGGATCATCACATTCGGCGGTGTTCCGGTCAATGACCTCCTCTATGACGAAATCAATCCATTTGTCAATGACCGTGCGATTATCAAGCGAGCCGGCAATTACGGATTCATAGACACCGATGGCTACGAGGCAGTCAAACCTCTCTATTCCGAAGTGATTTACTTCGATGGCGAAGTAGCTCGGGTGAGAATGAACGGATCATGGGGACTGATTGACAAATCGGGACAATACCTCGCCCCGGCTGTCTACGACACAATAGAACCATTCATCGAAGATCTCGCTCGTGTTGAACGCGCACGTCGTTTCGGATTCATTGACCGCAAGGGACACGAACAGGTCCACGCCGACTACGACAGCATTTCCCTGTTCGAGGAAAGCGATCTGGCCCGCACGGAAAAGAGCGGCAAATTCGGGCTTGTCGATAAGATGGGCCGCGAAAGAGTTATTGCGACATACGACTTGATAGCGCCTTTCTCCTGCGGACTTTATGCCGTATCAATTGACGGAAAGGCCGGCTATATCTTTCCCGACGGAAAGACAGCCATAAAATTCAAATATGACGAGACCGGTCCGTTTGTCGACGGACTCGCCCCGGTAAGGAAGAAAGACAAATGGGGAGTGATCGACACTGAAGGCCACACTGTGATTCCGATCAAATATGATCCGATCAAGGACCTGCGCGGACCTGTCATTACGGTTGTGAAAAACGGCGAGCAGACTCAATATGACCGCGCCGGTAAAAAAATCAAAGACTGACATAGCCGCTGAACGAAGGCTTACGAGTTTTCAACACTTTTAGCATCTTTCGGCAAAATAATTTGCAGGATTCGGAAAGCGTTGTTAATTTTGTCAGAACAATAATATAATAAAAGACATTAAAATCATTCCTACAAAATGGAAATTAAAGGAAAAATCATAGTTGCACTGCCTGAAATGACAGGCGTTTCAAAAAACGGCAACAGCTGGAAAAAACGTGAATATGTTCTGGAAACCCAGGAAACATATCCCAAGAAAGTCCACTTCGACTTCTTTGGAGAACGCGCTGACCAATATCCCCTCGCAGTCGGAGACGACATCACTCTTAGCTTCGACATCGAAAGCCGCGAGTACAATGGCCGCTGGTATACCGGCATCCGTGGTTCTAGAGCCGAGAAAAACGGAGCAACCCAGATCTCGCAGCCTGGTATGCCCCCGATTGCCCCCAAT
>JAIDJZ010000302.1 GCA_029051965.1 Paramuribaculum sp.
GAGCGGGAGAGTGCACGCGCAAAATCTAAACGAACAATGCGGTTTGATATTGTCCCGGTTTCCGATAGGTATGTTTTGAAATGTCAACAAATTTAAAACAATAATAATCATTCACAAAATAAGGGATGAAATTTTGGTCAAATGCAGTGACGCCTTTAATTTTGCCTTGCGAAACAATCTCGGTATCGTAAGGCAGGTGGCCCGATCCGCTCCTCAGTATATCTCCGTCTGCCCCATGCCGTCAGTTATTTGTAACCTTACTCTCTCTTACATCTATGACCCTGTTGAATAACCGCATATTACTCTCTTGCTTTATCATGGCGTCGGCCTGTCCGGCCATGTTGGCCCAGCGATGCAAGGTTTCTTATTACAGCAGTTCGCAGTCTGTTGTTGTCGAAGCCTATATCTCTGATGCGGTCGACGTCCAGCCGGAATTTCCCGGTGGCGACAATGCCATGATGCGCTTTATCAACCGCGAACGCCGCTACCCGCGACAAGCCTATGACTCACGGATCGAAGGACGTGTGCTTTGTGGTTTCATAGTCCATCCCAACGGATCGATTTCTGATATTGAGGTCGTCCGTGGTGTTGAGGAATCGATCGACCGCGAAGCGGTCAGAATCATACGCAGCATGCCTTCATGGAAGGCCGGAAAGATTTCCGGGGCGCCGGTGCCGGTCTATCTCATCCTGCCGATACCGTTCCGCTTGTAATTTCGTTTTTTTTTATTGGTTAAACGATTCGCCGGTTACCGCTTAACCGGCGTTTTGCTGTCCGGAGGTAGGCTGCGACAACCATCGTGCCGGTAATGACCCATGTGATCGGGTAGATGCATAGCAGCACGTCAAACTGATGATAATGGGCATTGACCGTGTAGATCCAGACGAGTCTCAGGACGCATGTCCCGAATACGGTCAGAATCATCGGGGTCATCGAATTGCCGAGTCCGCGCATGGCCGAGCCGGTTATCTCATAGCTGCAGGCGAGCACCTGAAACATAAGGACCGTGTGCATTCGCTCGACTCCGAACGCTATCACATTCGGGTCGGATGAGATGAGGCTCAGGCAGTCCGCTGCGGTAAGAGTTATGAGTTCCGTCGCGATAAAAGTGAATATGACGCTCAGCATCATGCTGTGAGCGACAATTTTCCGGCATCGTTCATGCTGTCCTGCGCCGTAGTTCTGACTGACAAAGGCCACAGTCGCCTGCGAGAAGGCCGCAATGATGAAATAGCAATACGACTCATAGGTCAGTGAAGCCGAAGACCCCGCTATCGCATCTGCTCCATATTTATTGATCGCGGCCTGGATGAAGAGGTTTGCTCCCGAAAAGACCATACCCTGCAATCCTGCCGGTATTCCGATCTGGAGCATCTTTTTCAGCTCGTTGCCTGAAATCCGGAGGCGTCTCACCTCAAGCCTGTAAGGCTCTTTCTCTTTCATAAGCCAGACGATGATGATGGCGGCATTGACGCAGTTGGCTATAACCGTCGCTGCAGCAACGCCTGCAACACCCATTCCCAGACCTCCGACAAACAGGAAGTCAAGCCCGACATTGACAATTGCCGCGACCAGAAGCGAATAGAACGGGCGCCGCGTGTCGCCCATGCTCCGGAGAATGGCAGAGCCGAAATTATAGATCATTATAAACGGCATTCCGAGAAAATAGATCTCAAGATATTCTGCGGCAAGAGAGATGACATCGGCCGGAGCGCCCATCCATTCGAGGATAGGGCCTGCAAGAATCTGTCCGATGACGAGAAGTGCCGCGCCGCTGAATAGCGACAGAGCTGATGCGGTCGCGATGCCCGCGCGGATTCCGTTGCTGTTGTTGCGTCCGATATAGTTGGCAATCACGACATTGGCGCCGATCGAAATGCCAATGAACAGGTTGACCAGAATATTGACCAGCGGTCCGTTGGATCCGACCGCTGCTAAGGCCGTGCTGTCGGCATATCGGCCGATAACGGCAACATCGACTGCATTGAACGACTGCTGGAGAATGCCGCTTGCAATAAGTGGAATCGCAAACGCCAGAAGGCTTGGGGTGAGTGCCCCGTGAAGCATGTCTGTTTTTGAAGATGACGATGATGGCATATCCGCGATGATTTGAAAAAGCGTGCAAAATTAGTCAATCGCTTTAATGCAGCCAAGACTCCGGCCCAACTTTTCTGTCCATTCAGGGCTGATGGTATGTGGCCCGCAGATTGTCTACGAGGCATTGCGCTGAAGAAAATGGTGAAAAATTGTTTAACATTGGTTAGCATTACTTTCGCTTTATTGTCGGCGCGTGGGTTGCGTTATCGCTCAATAATGAGTAATTTTGCCTCCGAAAACGAATAGACCTTAAAGTTTGAAATGAAAATAAATGCAGTTGCAATTATAGCAACTTTAACCATCCTTAACTCTTGCAGCGGCGGAGGATCGCGCTCGGCAGTCGGTTCTTGTGCGGATTCCGACTCGGTGGCTGTGGCTCAGACGGTGCAACCTCTTGTTGAACGACTGCCCGATACAGCCTACGCATCCGTTTCCAACCTTGTCTATAAAGTGGATCGCCTTGCCGATTCCGTTTCCGGTGAGGTCTGTTCGCTTGCCGATCTCTATGCCGATACCCCGGGGGTGTTCACCTTCCGCGGTGGCATCCAGCGCCGTGCCGACTTTGGCGGCACGGTTTCCGGAACGCCTTCGGAAATAAAAGTCGAATGGGTGTTTCGCACTCAGGAAGACTATAGAGATCCATCTGTCGGACGGTGGGGCGGCGGAACCGGATGGACCGGCCAGCCTCTCTATGTCGAATGGCCCGACTCCTCACTGCGCCGTCTGCGTGAGGCCGGTGCTGTCGACGGAAAATTTTCAGGAAAGGAAATAATGGTCGGATCTCTCTACGGCAGCGTCTATTTTATCGACTATGAGACCGGCGTAGCCTCGCGCAAGGCAATTCCTGTCGGCAATCCGATAAAAGGCACGATCTCGCTCGACCCTACGCTGAACGGCAACCTCTATGTCGGACAGGGAGTCCCTGGCCGACGTCCCTTCGGTGCGCTGGCGATTGATCTCTACAAAAACGAACAGTTCCATTTCTTTGCGGAGGACCCCAAAGCCCAGCGTCGCTGGGGAGCTTACGACTCCTCACCCTTGCGCGTCGGACAGTTCCTGTTCCGCCCCGGCGAAAACGGTGGAATCTACAAACTGATCGCTCAGCCCGGAAAGCTCACAATGCATTCCGTTTTGCGCTACACAGTCCGCGGTGCGGCTCCCGGAATCGAATCGTCTATGGCAGTATATGCCAACTATGGCTTCACGGCCGACAATCACGGCAATATCCTCGCTTTCAATCTCGACACGATGAAACCGGTCTGGATGTACGCTTTGGGTGATGACATCGACGCATCCCCCGTGATTGCTGTTGAAGACGGCGTGCCCTATCTCTATGTCGGCTGCGAGATCGATCTGCAGGATGCCGGTTCGGCCAAGTTCGTAAAACTCAATGCACTGAACGGCAGTGAGGTCTGGAAGGCAGACATCGAGGGGCGGCGCAAGAATATCGAAAAGAAACATTTCGACGGCGGCTTCTATGCGAGCGCGCTTCTCGGAACTGGCAATTGCGAGGACCTGATATTCTCCAATTGCGTTAAAAACACCAACGGACAGAACGGTGTGCTGGTTGCGATCGACCGCCGTTCCGGCAAGATTGTCTATGAGACACCTCTAAAATATTATGCCTGGTCTTCGCCGGTGAGATTCACCAACGAACGCGATGAAATGTTTATCGTGACTGGCGACTGCTCGGGAAACATTTATATCATCAACGGAAAGGATGGCAAGATAATTTCAACAGTCTCGGTTGGAAGCAACTTCGAGTCATCGCCTGTGGTCGTGGGCAATACGCTCGTTGTCGGATCACGCGGAAATTCCATCTTTAAAATCAAAATCCAATGATCAAACGAATTTTCTTCTCTCTGATTCTTACAGTTCTCCTCTCTTCTGTCGCTTTTGCCGGCCGCACCTCGGCCCATCGCGGAACAGTCAAAGACGCCTATAACTTCTGGCTTGTCGAACCCGACGACAGCATGGAGGCTAAGCCTGTCTTCATCTTTCTTCATGGAGCGAGCCTATGTGGCAACGACCTGAACAAAGTGAAACGCTACGGGACTCTCGACGCTGTCCAGAAAGGACGCGAACTCGATGCCTATGTGATCGCGCCCCAGAATCCCGGCGGAGCATGGAATCCCAAAAAAGTCATGAACATCCTCAAATGGGTCGAAGATTACTACAACGTGGACTATGACCGCATCTATGTGCTCGGAATGAGCCTCGGCGGCTACGGAGCCATCGATTTCGCAGCCACCTATCCCGAGGATGTCGCAGCCGCTATGGCATTCTGCGGCGGTGGTTCCGTCAAGGATCTGTCGGGCCTCAACAGTGTGCCGCTGTGGATTGTCCACGGAACAGCCGACCGCGCTGTCAGTGTCAGCCAGAGCGACCGCGTCGTCGAGGCGATGCGCAGCGCTGACAGTTCGACCCCTCGTCTTGTCTATGACCGCATTCCGGGCATGAACCACTCCCAGCCCGCCCGCCTGTTCTATCTTTCTGAGACCTATGAATGGCTGCTTTCCCACAGCCTTAAGGATGAAAATCGTCCGGTTGCCGAATCCTTTAAGATCTCTAACGATCTGATGCGCACAGCTTATAGCGGTCTGCGCTCCTCTGGCAAACGTTCTTCATCCTCTGCCGCAGCCAGTCCGACAGCATCGGCAAAAGCAAAAACGCCGGTACGCAATTCCGAAAAATACAAACAGCGAGCTTCGCGCACGGCATCTTCCGGCTCAGTCCGGAAATCCCGCAACTCATGATCCGCATAGCAACCTCCGGTCAATGAGAATAAAAGGACTTTATTCTAAGTAAGTGTTCAAATTTAATTTATACAATAAGCTCGCATATTGTATAAAAGATTTTCGTTCACTTACTATCGTTTAAATTTGAACACTTACTTAATTACTATTCGTTTATCCCCGTATTGAAACCAAATATTCTCTTAGAGAATCCGGAGCAGTTTGAATCCTCGCTCCAGGAAAAAGTCTATGCCGGGCTCAATCAGCTCGGCATAGATTTTGAAAGAGTATCGTGTGTGTCTGCTGTCACAATCGAACAGTGCCGGGCTATTGAAACGGCTCTACAGGCCCCCGTTGTCAAGACGCTGTTTGTGGCCAACCGTCAGCTGACGCGTTTTCATCTCGTCGTGCTCCCGGGAGAAAAGCCTTTTGTGACAAAGACGTTCAGCAAGGCGAGGGGAGTCTCGCGGGTTTCTTTCGTTGCCCCTGAGTTGATGATGGAAATGCTGTCGACGCCAGTAGGTGGAGCCTCGCCTCTTTCTATGCTTGCCGACGACGCACATCGCGTTGAGCTTGTTGTCGATTCGCAGGTGATGGAGATGGCTGAAATTGCCTGTCCGTCGGCTACTCCCAACGACTATCTGCGTTTATCTTCAATCGATCTCTTCAATCGTTTTCTCCCGGCATTCGGTATCACTCCTGTCGTTGTTGCGCTCTGATGCCACTGTGTCAAAATTCAGAATCTTGACACAGCGTCTGTCATTTTCTGCCGGATGAGCTATTGTGACGCACCCTCAATCTGCTGCATGCGGCTTGTCTGACCTCTGACTACTTAATATAAAAAACCGAACCCCACAGTGTTTGAAGCCACTGTGAGGCCCGATTAAGGGGAATATAACAGTCTGTTATGCTGTTATTGATTCTTTATGCTTCAACGGGCTGTACGTTGATGAAACGACGGCCGTTCTTGCCTTCTGTGAAAACAACTGTACCGTTGATGAGAGCATAGAGTGTGTGGTCCTTACCCATTCCGACATTCAGACCGGGATGGTGCACTGTACCACGCTGACGTTTCAGAATGTTGCCGGCTTTGCAGAATTGGCCACCAAAAATCTTAACGCCGAGTCGTTTGCTTTCCGATTCACGACCGTTCTTAGAACTACCTACACCTTTCTTATGTGCCATTGTCTTTTAGATTTTTGAGATTAAGCAACTACTTCTTTAATTAACACTTTTGTGAAATACTGGCGATGGCCGTTTTTGCGACGGTAGCCTTTGCGACGTTTTTTCTTGAAAACGATCACTTTGTCACCCTTTACAAGCGGAGTGAGCACTTCACATACAACTTTTGCGCCTTCTACTGTCGGGGCGCCTACCTTAACGTTACCTTCGGCTTCAGCGAGGAGAACACGGTCGAATTCAACTTTGTCTCCTTCTTTAACGGCTTCGCCCAGATAATGAACATACAAGAACTTCTCGGCTTCTGCCTTGAACTGCTGTCCCTGAATTTCTACGATTGCGTACATTGGTTTGATTAATACGTTTTTAGGTTACTCCGAAAGGCGGCTGAAGCGCGGTTCGTTCAGCTCTTTGTCGAGCCCTTCATGGAAAAATTCCCACAAAATTAGTGATTTTTATCCGAATAACAAAAAATTTCATCCCCTCTTTTTATCTTATTATACATTAGGAACATCTGGCTAAGAGCCGCCCATCTCTTGCAGTAGCTCGACCAGACGCACAGCGGCCGTTCTCAGCTGTTTGCGCGGACACGCAAGATTGATTCTGATGAATCCCTCGCCCTCCGGACCGTACATTGTCCCCGGATTGAGCATCACCTTTTTCCTTTTCAGAAGGGCTTCGGTGACTGTTTCGGCCGATAGGCCTGTCGGTCTGATGTCGAGCCATGCGAGGTAGGTTGCTTCAAGAGGCGCGAGGCGGCATTGCGGAACGCCGCGCTCTAAAATCTCGCTAAGCTCGCGGTAATTTCCATAGATATATGATTTCAGAGCCTCAAGCCACGGCTTCCCCTCGCTATATGCAGCTATGGTGGCGACGACCCCGAACGGGTTGACATCGCACACCTCATTGATATTGATGGCGCGGTCTATGCGGGCACGTGTTTCCGGATCGGGGGCCAGGATATTGGCAATCTGGAGTCCCGCTATGTTGAAGGCTTTCGACGGGGAGACACACGTGGCGCTGTTGCGGGCGAATGCCTCGCCCAATGACGCGAAAGGCGTGTAGTGGTGATCGCCGAAAGTGAGTTCGCAATGGATCTCGTCGGAAATGACAAAAACTCCGTTGTCAAGACAGATGCGTCCTACTCGTTCGAGTTCCTTGCGCGTCCAGCAGCGTCCCGACGGATTGTGGGGGTTGCAGAGAAGCAGCAGTGTGGTGTCCGGCTCTGCGGCCAGGCGTTCCAGCCCCTCGAAATCGATGCGGAAAGTGCCGTCCGGATCGTTGATCAGGGGATTGGAGGCAAGAACGCATTCATTGTTGCGGATCGACGAGTAGAAGCAGTTGTAGGCCGGTGTCTGGACGATCACCCTGTCGCCCGGACGAGCCATTGCCTTTATGATGGCCGACACGGCCGGAACGACGCCGCTGGTGTAGACAAACCAGTCGCGCTCGATTTCAAGCGAGTGTTCCGTGCGAAACCAGTTGATCACCGCGTCGTAATATTCCTCGCTCACGTATGTGTAGCCGAAAATGCCTTGCTTGACTCTCTTCTCGAGCGCGCTGACGATGGCGGGAGCTGTCCTGAAATCCATGTCGGCGACCCAGAGCGGAATGACTTCCGGATCCTCAGGCGTGTCCCACTTGTATGAGCCGGTTCCGCGGCGGTTTATTGTAGTGTCGAAATCAAAAACAGTGTTGTCCATTATAGTTCTTTGACAGGGGGGGCTGAAAATATCATTTGTAAAATCGTGGGTTCAGCAGGAGGATCAGGAAGATCAGACCGCGGAAACAT
>JAIDJZ010000303.1 GCA_029051965.1 Paramuribaculum sp.
CCTACGCCCGGTACGAGCAGGAAGCTGTTGGGCGCTACTTTTCGGATTTCTTCAAACATTTTGCCCTGTGTGGCACCAACGACATACATCATTTCTTCGGGGCTGGCCCATTTTGAAGAGGTTTCAATCACCTGTTCGAAGAGGCGTTTGCCGTTTTGGTCTTCGGTCAGCTGGAAGTCATGGCTGCCTTTGTTTGAGGTCAGTGCAAGGAGGATGACCCATTTGCCTTCATAGCCCAGGAAGGGGGTTACGCTGTCTTCGCCCATGTAGGGGGCTACGGTGATGGCGTCGACGTCGAGGTGTTCGAAGAAGCTGCGCGCGTAAAGTCGCGAAGTGTTGCCGATGTCTCCTCGTTTGGCGTCAGCGATGATGAATTGGTCGGGATGGTGCTCCTTGATGTATGCGATTGTTCTTTCGAGGGCGTCCCATCCGGCAGCTCCGAAGCTTTCATAGAAGGCCATGTTGGGTTTATATGCAACGCAATATGGCGCGGTCGCGTCGATTATAGCGCGATTGAATTCGAAGATCGCATCGGGGTGATCGGCGAGGTGTGCGGGTATTTTCAGCGGGTCTGTATCGAGTCCGACACAGAGAAATGATTTTTTTCTGCGGATGTTTTCAACAAGATTCTGGCGGTTCATAGCTGGTGTGGTATATGTTGGTTATTGGATTCAGTTTGTGGAGAATGACTGTTTTTTAGCGGGTGGTGTGGAGGCGTTTCCGTGTGAAGAGATAGCCGGTTGCCTCGGCGATTCTGCGATCTTTGACGTTTGCGGCTGTGTCGGTCCTTTCTTCGATCCTGATATGGCTGATGGCAATCCATGCGTCACTGGAGTTTTCGCACTTCCTGATTATCGGTTTGAATCGTCTTTTGTCGTCGAGCTGAGACAGAGAATCGAGCGGTAGCGAGATTCTGAACCGGCTATGCTCGATTGCAACGGACTCGCCGGGTGCGGTCCAATTCGAGGGCATCATGATGAAGTGTCGGACACGATCCGCTTCAGGGGGAATGTCGATGCCAGTAGCCGCATCGGCGGTCAACTGAATTGATCGGCAGTCTGGCCCCATCGGTGTGCCGGTTACATCCGGGAGCTGACGGGAGCTGACAGATGGCTCGGATTCTCTTTGGACGTCGCTCGGCAGTTGATCTCCTTTGGATGAACAGCCTGCCAGCGCCAGAAACAATGACGCGATGACGGCGGATTTTATGATTGATGGCGCGGACATGGCGAGAGACTATAATTCGGCTTCCTTGAGGCGTTCGGCGTTTTCGGCAACTGTCAGCTGGTCAATGCAGTCCTGGATTTCTCCATTCATGAAAGCTGGCAGATTATATATGGTGTAGTTGATTCGGTGGTCAGTGATGCGTCCCTGCGGGTAGTTGTAGGTCCGGATTTTTGCAGAACGGTCGCCTGTGGATACCATCGTTTTGCGCCGGGAGGCTATGTCGTCGAGATATTTGCGGTGTTCTTTGTCGTAGATGAATGTGCGAAGGCGGCTGAGAGCTCTCTCCTTGTTTTTAGGCTGGTCTCGGGTTTCCGTACATTCGATCAGAATTTCTTCGGATTCGCCTGTGTTGGGGTTTTTCCAGAAATAGCGGAGCCGCACTCCAGATTCGACCTTGTTGACGTTCTGTCCTCCGGCGCCGCCGCTACGGAATGTGTCCCATTTGATTTCACCTTCGTTTATTTCGACGTCGAAGGGTTCGGCTTCGGGAAGAACGGCAACAGTCGCTGCAGAAGTGTGG
>JAIDJZ010000304.1 GCA_029051965.1 Paramuribaculum sp.
CGAAAACATCCCCCCGCTCTGCACCGGGGGGTAACACTCGTCCCGCCGGCCAATTCTAGCGCCAAGCAGATTGAAGTTGCTTACACGCCCGTTGGTCCACTGCTCAAGAGGCAGGAAAGATATACCCGCCAGAATGGCGACAGCACAAACGATAATGGCAACAACTCTCCAGGGACGATGGTGTTTCTCTTCAACTTCAGCTTCAACCCCGACTCCAGTTTCCTGTTCTTTTTCGTTTTCCTTTTCTTCTTCAGTCATTACTACAATATTTTATTTCAAGATTCAACAAGCAACGGTATCCGCTACCGAGCCTTTTAAATTATACCTATTTGTTTTGTCTATTTGTGGATTCCGTTCATTATGACATCACGTAACCGGGCTGATTTCCGTTCTGTTTCCTCCCATTCAAGATGAGGCACAGACATTATATTCACACCGCCTCCGGCAAACAGCCGATAGTTCCACCGATCGCCATCCGAAGGGGAACGTCCACAACGGCAGCTTCGGAGGTTCACATACAACTCCGTTTTAGACCCAGCGACGATTCCGATGAAACCACCGTAACATTCTCGGTCAAAATCTTCAAGAGACTCAATCATTTCGAATGCCTCCGCAACAGGATAGCCGCACAATGCCGGAGTCGGGCTTAATCTCAGAGCGACCTCTAATGGGGGGACAGTCCCTACGGATCTTATTGCATTACATCTGTGTTCAATCTGACCGAAACGGACATTCTCTGAAGGACCGACAACAGCCTCAAGACCGGCATCTCTGAAACAGTCCGAGATATATTCTGTCACCAGTCGTTGCTCACATATGTTTTTTTCGTCCCAGCCGCCATCGCTGACAGTCCGCGTGCCTGCAAGAGAAACGGTTCTGTAGGAATTATCTGCTCCATCGTGGCACAAAAGCATCTCCGGAGACGCAACTATCCACAAACCGGTTTCCGCAGTATAATAAATGGACCTGAAACAATCCGGGAAAAGACCGAAATAGTCTTCGGCGACTTCAAAAGGATCACGGCCTGATGAAAGAGAGATGCGACGGGACAGAACGACTTTTGAATTGATGTCGTCGCGTGAGGCAACTATCCGCTCAACCCTTCCGCAATGATCCTCAAACGCTGTTGAGCCGCAGTCGTCAAGGAGCGGAACTGAATGTTGATTGCTCTGAGTATACTTCTCACGAATCTCTTCCGGAGAAAGGTACATCCCCATCTCTATCAGCTCCGACGGCGAGACCTTCCCGAAGCGTGAAATCACAAAGTGAGAACCCTTCACAGTTCCGCCACAGCCGCAAGAACAGGTCGAAAGTGCTGCAAAAAACGACGATTCCGAAGAGGAGGGAACGAGCACAATAGCAAAAGGGAGACCCTCTGCCAGACACACTTTTCCTGCTTCAACCGATTTTTTGCTTAACAGCATTCTTTTTTACCTTAACTAAGATCTATCAGACTTTTCCAAAAAGTCGTTCACTACAATGTTCTGACCAAACGGCCTATGAGTTCAAACGGGAGAGCTTCAACAATTTCGACCTCACAGAAATCACCGCTCCGTAACTTTTCCGACTTCTCAATCAAAATTTCCGGATCAACTTCCGGTGAATCGAATTCCGATCGGCCGACATAGTAGTCATTTTCCTCCCGGTCAACAATAACCTTCAGAACCTGTCCGACTTTTTCCGATTGGATCTCCATCGAGATCTCCTCCTGAAGGGCCATGAGGCGATCGAGGCGGTTCTGCTTGACATCCTCCGGAATTTCATCACAGAAATGACGCGCGGCATAAGTGTCCTCTTCCTCGCAATAGGCAAAAGCGCCCATTCGCTCGAACCGCTGCTCTCTGACAAACTCAAGGAGCTCTTCAAAATCCGCATCGGTTTCTCCAGGGAAGCCGACCATCAGAGTGGTGCGGATATGAATACCGGGGACACGTTCACGAATTTTAGCATGCAATGCTCTTGTCTCCGCACCCGTAATGTGACGCCGCATATTCTCGAGAACAGAATCAGAAACGTGCTGAAGCGCAATGTCGAGATAGCGACACACTTTCTTATTGCGAGCCATCGCGTCAAGAAGCTCATCGGGGAAATCCGCCGGATAAGCATAGTGGAGTCGAATCCACTCGATCCCCTCCACTGCCGCAATTGCGTCAATCAGCCGTGGCAATTCGCGACGTCCGTATATGTCAAGACCATATGAAGTCAGTTCCTGTGCTATAACATTGACCTCTCGCACTCCACGTCCGGCAAGCATCTTTACCTCCTCAACAATCTCTTCGACGGGTCGCGAGGTAAAACGGCCGGTAATGAGTGGGATCGCGCAGAACGCGCAGAAGCGATTACATCCTTCAGCTATTTTCAGATAGGCATGATGGCGTGGGGTCGTTATTATACGGTCATAGAGCGCGGTTGCCGGGTGCAGACGTGTAAGGTCCGCCACCAATGCCGGCCAGTCAGTTTTCCCATACCCGCGGTCGACTTCCGAGATCTCTGCAGGCAGCTCTTCACGATAGCGCTCTGAAAGGCATCCCATCACGCAAAGTTCTCCCACACGACCTTCCTTTTTCGCCTCCGCCCATTCGAGAATTTCATTTACAGACTCCTCTTTAGCATCTCCAATGAAGCCGCAAGTATTGATTACTACGCAGTCCCAGTCGCATGAACCGGCCTGTTCGAAGCTTACGTCACAGCCCACAGCTGAAAGCATACGCATCAGACGCTCGGCATCTATAAGATTCTTTGAACATCCGAGCGATATGATATTTACTTTTTTCCGAGCCATTAAATTTATCTCTTTCCGAAGAGCGATTCGACAAATTCTTTTTTATCGAACACCTGAAGATCTTCAATCTTTTCGCCCAGTCCGATATAACGAACCGGAATCTTGAACTGATCACTGATTCCAATGACAACGCCACCTTTTGCGGTTCCGTCGAGTTTTGTGATCGCAAGCTCATTGACCTGAGTGGCCGCTACAAACTGGCGAGCCTGCTCGAATGCATTCTGACCAGTGCTTCCGTCAAGGACGAGGAGCACCTCATGAGGAGCATCCGGGACCACTTTCTGCATCACTTTGCGGATCTTGGTCAGCTCATCCATCAATCCTTTTTTGTTGTGAAGACGGCCTGCGGTATCTATGAGAACGACATCAGCGCCTGTGGCCACCGCGCTCTGCAATGTGTCAAACGCCACTGATGCGGGATCAGATCCCTGCTGTTGCTTTACAATAGGCACACCTGCACGACGCGCCCACTCATCAAGCTGCTCTATGGCAGCAGCGCGGAATGTGTCGGCAGCCCCGAGGAGCACCTTGTTTCCGGCCCGTTTGTATTGCGCGGCGAGCTTGCCGATCGTCGTGGTCTTACCGACTCCATTGACACCGACAACCATAACCACATAAGGCTTCTTCCCGGCAGGAACTTCAAAGTCATCCAGACCGGCTTCGGTTTCAGTCTCAGCCAACAGATCGGTGATCTCTTCAACGAGCCAGTCGTTCAGCTCAGAAGTTGACACATATTTATCTCGGGCAACCCTCTTCTGAAGTCGCTCGATAATTTTCAGAGTGGTATCGATTCCCATGTCTGACGTAATGAAGATCTCTTCAAGCT
>JAIDJZ010000305.1 GCA_029051965.1 Paramuribaculum sp.
TTCTTCTCTCTGGAAAAAAGTTTTTTAAAAAATCCCATCGTTCGGACAGTTTGAATTAGAATGCAAAATTACCACTTTTTTTCGAATCTCCCACCATCACGACTAATAAATGTTGAGAGTGTGACTCGCGACAGACACGCGACAGAAAGCGGCAGGAAGGCCATCAATCCGAATAGGATTCAAGTTCCATTGACGCAAGTTCCCAAAGGCTCATCGCATTATCAAGGCGTTTCTGTGCGGCGGCGTGATCGGCATAGACCTGTTCGTCATATTCTCCGGACGACATCTTTTCTTCAAGCACAGCGACCTCCGCTTCAAGCCTGCTGATTTCCGCCTCGCAGTCGGCAACTTTCTTCCTTGCTTTCCTGATTAGCTTCTCGCGCTCCTTCTGCTCCGCATAGGTAAGCTTAGACTGCACAGGCTTTTCACCCAAGACCGGTGCGGACTTTTCCGGCACGGCTTCCCGGGGAGCGGCCGCAGCGGACGGACGGTTGCGCTCAAGCTCCGCAAGACTGTCGATCTTCTTCTTTTCCAGGAACTCATAGATTCCTCCGAGACACTCTCTGACTTTACCGCCGCCGAATTCATAGACCTTCTCGACGAGACCGTCGAGAAATTCCCTGTCGTGGCTGACAACTATGACAGTTCCGTTGAAATCCTTTATTGCCTGCTTCAGAATGTCTTTGGTCGACATGTCGAGATGGTTAGTCGGCTCGTCGAGTATGAGAAGATTGACCGGCTCAAGCAGGAGTCTGATCATTGCCAATCGTGTCTTTTCACCACCTGAAAGCACTTTCACCTTCTTGTCGGAGGCTTCTCCCCCGAACATAAACGCCCCGAGGATATCGCGGATGCGGGTCCGGATATCGCCGACAGCGACGCGATCGATCGTGTCGAAAACCGTCAGCTCCCCATCGAGCATAGAGGCTTGATTCTGTGCAAAATATCCAATCTTTACATTGTGGCCGATCTTCAGCGATCCGGTGAACGGAATCTCACCCATTATACATTTAACGAGTGTCGACTTGCCCTCGCCGTTCTTTCCCACGAAAGCGACCTTTTCGCCGCGCTTGATCGTAAATGTAGCACCATCGAAAACCTGCAGGTCTCCGTAGCGTTTCCCTACATTATCGGCAATTACCGGATAGTCTCCGGAACGGGGCGCAGGAGGGAAACGAAGATTCAACCGCGATGTGTCGACCTCATCAACTTCAATACGTTCAATTTTTGCGAGCTGTTTTATGCGGCTTTGCACCTGCACACTCTTTGTCGCCTTATAGCGGAAGCGTTCGATAAAATCTTCAGTATCCTGTATCTGTTTCTGCTGATTGAGATAGGCGCGCATCTGCTGCTCGACACGCTCCTTACGGAGTTCGACAAAGCGGGTATACTTGACGGCATAATCATAGATCTTCCCGAGAGAAATTTCTATCGTACGGTTCGTCACATTGTCAATGAACGCCCGGTCGTGGCTCACAAGCACTACAGCTTTAGCTTTTGTTGTCAGGAACTGTTCAAGCCACTGGATCGATTCAATGTCCAGATGGTTTGTGGGCTCGTCGAGCAACAGGACATCGGGACGCGTCAGAAGGAGTTTTGCCAGCTCGATTCTCATTCGCCATCCACCAGAAAACTCAGCAGTCGGGCGCATGAAGTCTGTTCTGAGGAATCCGAGACCGGTAAGAGTCTTCTCCATTTCAGCCTCGCGGTTGTCGCTATCCTCCATTGCAATTCTGTCGGTCAGTGCGGTCATGCGCTCGATCAAGGCCTGATAGGACTCCGATTCATAATCGGTACGGCTGCCAAGCTCTTCGGTCATGCGTTCGAGTTCCTGCTTCATTCCGTCGATATGAGAGAACGCCTTTCTGACCTCTTCGATGAGAGTTGTAGAGTCAGAGGTTTCCATCTGCTGAGGAAGATAGCCGACAGTGACACCCTGAGGAACGGCGACATTACCTCCGGTCGGCTTCTGCAAACCAGCTATGATTTTCAGCATAGTTGATTTGCCTGCACCGTTTTTTCCGACAAGAGCAATCCTGTCTTTCGGATTTATAACGTAACTGATATTATCAAAAAGCGATTTTGCGCTGAATTCAACGCTTAGGTTCTGGATCGAAATCATAGCCTGCAAAATTAGCTATTTTTTTCGACACGGCGAAAATCAGTTTGGCGGCATGGAAGATAATTGCTAATTTTGTGATGCGGTCGGGTTCTGAAAAAATCTGACGGCATGAACAAAGCAACCACTAACCTATAACAACATGACTCCGACAGAAGGATACATGGTCCGCCGCTTCGAAGGCCAGACCAAACGCGTTGTCCAGACACTATCTCTCAAAGACAATCCTGAGCTTATAGCAGAATACCGCAGACTCCATTCCAAAGAATACATCTGGAACGAGATTCTTGAGGGAATCCGCGCTGTGGGCATTCTTGAAATGGAGATCTATATCTCGGGCAACCGTCTCGTGATGATACTCGAACTTCCCTCTGACTTCAACTGGGAAGAGTCAATGGGCAAACTGGCTACTCTGCCTCGTCAGGCAGAGTGGGAAGATGTCGTCGCACGGTTCCAGCAGGCGCTTCCCGGACAATCCTCTTCTGAAAAGTGGGTTGCGATGGAGCGCATCTTCCATCTGTACTGACACCGAAAAAAAGTCTGCGGTCAGAATCGGGCTCCCATAATGAGCGACAGCGATTCCATTGAGTTGAAAAAGGTGTAACGGCTGTTGAAATACATATGGCCGTCGATTCGTCCTGTCAGTGATACAAACAGGGCCTTATGGTTGTAGACGGCTGAAAAACGGGCGTGAGCACTCGTTGCAAGCAGATGGCGTTTGTTGTCTGTCGAGTTTTTGAATGAATAGCGATAGCCGACCGCCGGATAGCATGTCAGATTGATCAGCCATTTGCGCGGCTTGAGCACCCAGTTGTGAGCGTAGCCTCCACAGAGGTCGTAGTCGGTATAACGGTAATGATAGACATCTTCAAGATCAGGAAGATAATGCTTCATCGCCTCAGGCAGACGAAGGAATGAGAAACGCATGTTCTGATCCGCAAAGGCGAAGCCGAGAAGCCAGCTACCGGCCGAACGGAGCTGATATTTTGAAAAGCAATACGCCGCAGCGTGGGAGTACTTGCTGAAGTTGAAGATGTAGAATGCTTCTCCTGAAAGAGACTTATGCTCAATGTCATCGTAGTTGTAGGGAAGGTAGGGACCTTTGTAGTCTCCAAAATGTGTGATACGAGTGTTTCCGGCCGTTGAACTGAAGTCAATGTTCGCATAGATACGCGAGCAGGTGAAATTGAAATTCAGATTCTCACGTTTGGTTTTGCCTCCGCCGATGAAATCGTTGAGTTTTGCGGTGTAGCCGACGCTGACAGCCATGAAACTGAGATGGACTCCGAAGTCGTTGTAGATGTTCGACGAGATATGAAGCATGTCGCTTTTTCTCAAGGAAAACAGCATCATGTAGGACTCCATCCAATTATAGCTCTTGGTCGTTATCTTCCAGTTCTTCCCTACCCCGACAACGTAATCAGGGTCATAGGAGTTGAATGTCTTATCGCCCCAGTTATACAGCGAAAGGAGGAAGCGGGGGAAGCGCGGATAATTGACCTGCGGATCGTTGATGCGGAATCCGTTTTCAAAAAGCTGCTTATACCACGGCTTCCGGCTGAAAGCAATCGAATCGGCCACAAGGGCAGAATCCGGCCGAGTCACGAAGGATGCAGGCGCAATGGAATCTGCGACATTATGGCACATGACAGAATCAACAATGTCGTGGACATCAGAAGCGGAGGAGCTTCCTGCCCACAACATTGTCAATAATATCAGTATGGTTTTCGATAATAACTGTCGCGACATCTTCTGTCAGAAAAATTCGGGCACAAAGTTACAAAAAACGCCCGGATATTTTCAATAGGAGGGTACAAATCCGTTGGATTTCTCGAGTTTTCCGGTAATATCACCGACAAAATCAGTGTGCTTCGAAGTGTCGAGCTTCATGACAGGCGCGCCTTTTCTCAAGTCACATTTATTCAGGTCGATGTAGTACATCCCTAAATTCGTGACGATATCGAAATAATATGTGCGGTCGCGAAGATTGGCGAATGAACGCCATTGGGTCGAGGAGAGATTCGGTTCGGTCTCGATCTCATACTGATAAGGAACAGACACATTGTTCAGAATACTGCGGATAATGGAGACTCCGAGAGAGGCATCGCCGGTCTTCTTCACATGCTCAGTAAAGAATGTTCCTCTCACGAAACGGTCGGAGCTTCTGACGGTTCCGGGCATCATATTCTTGCCTCCGACGGCAGTCCAATAGTCGTTAATGGCTTTCATCTGAGGGTATGGCGGATCATTCGTGAGCGCAAGCATGTCGTCGCCCTCGTAGATTCTGAGCTGGCCGTTGTCGAATTCGAAAATCGCACTGCGTCCGTCGGCGTCGGTGATACCCCAATGAAGCGTTGAAACAGTTCCTCCGTCGAATGTAGATCCGGAGATTGTAAAATTCTGGTCCTTCAGCTGAGCAACCACTTCGGGAGTCGTCGAATTCAGATCGAGCATCCACGCGACAAACATCGCAAGGGACATCGGCGGCCTGCCGGCAGTAGAATCGTTGACATAGACTGTTCCTTTGCAGAACAGACTGTTGACAACAAGCCCTTTTTCATTCATGCCTTCGGTTATGCCGCTATCATAGCCCACAGCGAGCACTGATCCATAGCGGGATGTCCACCGGATCGCACCTGGGGCGTCGCTACCGACTTTTTCAATACCGCGCGGGTAGACATATAGATTTGTCGGGATTGGAGTCTTCCAGTCGAGCGATCGGCCGACGATACGCAGATTGTCGTCTCCTACATAAAGGATGCGGGAGCATGCCTCCGAACGCTGTACGAAACCAGCCGCCACAGCGACCAGCGAAGCAATAACAGTGAGGAATTTTTTCATAACTGACTAAGATTTAAAGAGTAAGTTTGAGAGACTGCCTAATAAGCATTGCTAAACAGTCTCGCAACTTAAACACCGGGGATCGCCCTATTGTTCTGAGTTTTCATAACCCGACAAAGGGCCGACGTCGTATAAAATATTAGTATCGTAGTTGCGGACACCGTTTTTTTCGCTAATTTTGCAGCTGAAAATTGCGGTCCCAGTGGCCGAATTCATTAGCAAACAATGATTCTGACTAAATCAATATCCCAGTTCGGCAAATACTGCCTCTTCATGACGCGCGTGTGTGCGCGTCCGAACCGATGGGGAGTTTTCTTCCAGCGGACAATCTTTGAGATCACCAAACTTGGGGTCGACTCGATTCCCCTCGTCATCATCATCTCGCTGTTTATCGGCTCGGTAATCGCGATTCAGATGCAACTCAACATCGCATCGCCGCTCATCCCCTCCTATTCTGTCGGACTGGCAACGCGCGACATCGTCCTTCTTGAATTCTCCAACTCGATCCTGTGTCTGATCCTTGCGGGAAAAGTCGGATCGAATATCGCTTCAGAAATCGGGACCATGAGGGTTACAGAACAGATTGACGCCTTAGACATCATGGGAGTCAATTCGGCCAATTTTCTTGTTCTTCCGAAGATGGTCGGATTCATCTTCTTCATGCCTGTTCTTGTCGCCTTCTGTATCGCTACCTCAATGCTCGGAGGATTTCTGGTGGCTGTTTTCACTGATCTTTTCCCGATTTCGCGATATATCTACGGAATTCAGGCCTTCTTCAATGAATGGTATGTCTGGTATGGGTTCATCAAATCGCTCTTTTTCGCCTACATCATAGCCACCGTAGCTGCCTTCTGCGGCTACTACGTCAAGGGAGGTGCTCTTGAAGTCGGCAAAGCGAGCACGAATGCTGTTGTCACAAGCAGCATTCTGATTCTTCTGACGGACGTAATTCTCACCAAACTGCTGCTGCAATGATCGAAGTCAAAAACATAACAAAGTCGTTTGACGGAAAAACAATCCTCCACGACGTAAGTGCCACATTCTACACAGGAAAGACCAACCTCATAATCGGTCAGAGCGGCTCGGGCAAGACTGTGCTGATGAAGTCGGTCGTAGGGCTTGTTCGGCCGGAGGCGGGCGAAATACTCTATGACGGCAGGGATCTACTGAAGATGGACGAGGAACAGACAAAGAGTCTCCGCCAGGAAATCGGGATGCTTTTTCAAGGCTCGGCGCTTTTCGATTCCGAGACAGTTCTCGGCAATGTGATGTTTCCTCTGGTCATGTTTTCCAATATGACAAAAGGCGAGATGATGGACCGCGCACGCTTCTGTCTTGAGCGTGTGAACCTCAAGGGTGCAGACAACAAGTATCCAAGCGAGATCTCAGGTGGAATGCAGAAGCGTGTGGCTATTGCGCGTGCCATCGCTCTTAATCCGAAATATCTCTTCTGTGACGAACCGAACTCGGGTCTGGATCCGCGCACCTCCATTCTGATCGATGAACTGCTTTCAGACATCACTCATGAGTACGGAATCACAACGATCATCAACACTCACGACATGAACTCCGTTCTCGGAATCGGCGAGAATATCATATTCCTCAACAAAGGACACCGCGAATGGGTCGGCAACAGTCAGGAGCTGTTCCATGCGACCAATGAGGCACTCAACGATTTTGTTTTTGCCACTAAGCTTTTCCAGAATGTCAAAAACTACATTATCCACAACAGCCATGCGGTGAAATAGGCTGCCTGCCAGAAAGTAATCAATCCGCCTCCTAATGCTACCACAATGCCGTGGAAGCACAGGAGGCGGATTCTGTTTAGATGAGTTTTGCCTCAGTATTGAGGCAGTCAGACATCAATAATTGTTTTTCTTGCGTTCGAAAATGCCTTGCTCCTTACCGCAAACGGGACATTTTCGGGGGGCATTCCTGCCACGGTGGATATAACCGCAATAACGGCACTGCCACTCCTCCTCTTCTTCATCCTGAAAAACAGTTCCGCTTTTCACTCTTTCAAGAAGTTTCAGATAGCGCTCTTCATGTCCCTGCTCGACCTGAGCGACAAGTTTGAAATGTGCAGCGATTCTGGGGAATCCTTCTTCCTGTGCGACACGAGCAAATTCGAGATAGAGATCTGCCCATTCTTCATGCTCTCCGGCAGCGGCCTCTGCGAGATTGCGCTCAGTAGTGCCGATAGGACCGGCGGGATATGAGGCTGTGATTTCAAGCATTCCCTCATCAAGGAAACTGAAAAAGCTTTTCGCGTGGGCATATTCCTGCTCTGCTGTTTCGCGGAAAATGGCAGCGATCTGGTCATAGCCTTCCTTTTCGGCGACCTCTGCAAAAATAGTGTAACGGCCGCGAGCCTGCGACTCTCCGGCAAAGGACTTCAGAAGATTCTTCTCAGTCTCGGTTCCTTTAATCGATTTTGTTGTCATATTGTCATATCTGTTGGGGTTATTACGTCAGTCATGGAAATTATTACGCATTATCTTATTTACACGACTTACTCGATTTCGTAGCAACCAAACGCCGGAGATGATATTATTGTTCAAAAATGTCAAGGTACTCCTTGCCGTATTTCGGTCTGACCAGCAAGGAGAGGACCTTTGTGCGCATACGGCGGCGCTTAAACAGGAATTGCGTTTCGGGACGGCGCGATTGGCATGAAAATCGGCGGATGGCCGAATAATGGAGATATATAGGGAGGCTGAGGCAGGAGAAGGGGTGCGGGTTGTTGCGGCGCTGCGGTTTCTTGCCTGGGGGCTTCGAGATCCAGGATGGGGAGGCGGGACTGCCGGACGAGGCGGGCGAAGTGGTTGACGCGGGTGCGCGGCCGGTAGGTGCCGCAGAGGATGAGTAGTGACTGGGGGCCGATGTCGATGGCGGGGAGGATCGATCGCCAGTGCTGCTCGAGGGCGCGGCCGCGGTGGGGGAAGGCGTCGCCGTCGAGGATGAGGGCGAGGGGGAAGTTGAGTCCTCGGCAGTGGTCGGGTGTGCGCGAGGAGACGAGGATGGGTTGCCAGCGGGGATCGG
>JAIDJZ010000306.1 GCA_029051965.1 Paramuribaculum sp.
TTTGTAAGCTTTCGTGTAGGAAGCGGCGGCTCCTGCTTCATCGCCTGACACCGCAATGGCATACTCTTTTGCCTGGTCTTCATAGTGGTTGGTTACCATTGTGAACGACAGGTAGAAAAGGCAAATGATCACCAAGAAGATAGCCAGAATACCGGCTACGGCGCTTCCTAATTTTCCTTTTTGCATTGTAGTTTAAATAGGTAAATATTGGTTAATAATTTGATTTTTAATCAAAAACAAATGCTGACATAGCAAGCTAAGCCAGTCATGGTTGCGTTTAATGCATGGTTTCAGCTTGCAAATATACAATTTTTCTTCTTAAAAATCTCTAATATAGGTCGCGAAAATGTCGCTCAATGCATTATTGCTCGGTTTTTTGTGAGATTCTTTCGGCGATGAACGAACGCATCTCCGGTGTGGCGGCTTCGATTTTTTCCAGCAGGCGGATCTGGTTGCGGGTGCGGACGAGATTGTGGTCGGCATAGGTGGTCTTGTAGTAAGTGTCGCCGTTGATGTAGTCTGTCAGGAAGCGAACGGCCTGCATGTAGGGGAAGAGGGCGGTCGCGTAGGGGAGCATCTCTGTTTCCAGCGGAGTGAGGAACGTGAGGGCGACGTCGAGGTAGCCGCGGGTGAAGGCTTTGAAAATATCCATTCTGAACTCGATCTTGTCCAGCTCCGGAGAATCCTCGGCCACGGTGTTGGCGGCTGTGCGAAGGAAGTCGCCGAAGTCGCTGAATATGAACGAGGGCATGACGGTGTCGAGGTCGATGACACACAGGACGTTGCCGTCGGCGTCAAACATCATGTTGTTGACCTTCGTGTCGCAGTGGCACACGCGTTTGGGAAGCCGTCCCTCGCGGTGGAGGCGTTCGGCGGCTGTCATTTCTTCGGCGCGGCGAAGCAGGTCGTCGACGATGGGGCGAACGCTTTCGAGACGTCCGGCAGCATCGGCTTCAATCGCTTCATTGAGCTGGCGCAGACGGAATTCCATGTTGTGGAAGTCGGGGATTGTCTCGGTGAGGGTGTCGGGGAGATCCACGAGCTCCGACTGGAAGTTGCCGAAGGCGCGTCCGGCCATTTCGGAGTAGTGCGGGTCGACAGTGTCGAATGTATATGCGTCGGGGATGAACATGGAGATGCGCCAGTAGCTCTCTCCGTCAAAGAAATATGTCTTTTTCGGATCTTCTTTCAGTGTCATGAAGGTCAGCACGCGCCGGTCGGCGTCTTTCACTCCGCGAGCCTCGAGACGTGAGCGGAGATGGCCTGTGACGGCCATGATGTTGCGTTGCAGTCCGTCGACATCGGTGAAGATGTTGTGGTTGATGCGCTGAAGCACGTAGTCGGGCCTGTCGTTTTCGGCAGTGCGGAGGAGATAGGTGTCATTGATCAGTCCGTTGCCGAGAGGCTTGATTGTCGATGGGGTGCCGTCGAGGGCAAACCGAGATGCTATGTTGAAGAGCTTTTCCATTGGTATGTAGTGAAATGATGTTTGAGTTTCTGATTATTTCTCAGGGCTGCGCCGGTTCATAGGCTCCGAGCGACGCCGTGGTGCGTGGTGCTCCGTAGAAGTCGCGGTCGCCGCAGAGGGTCTCGAAGCCCGGAAGAGCCTGTCCGATTGCCGGCGATTCGGGTTTCAGACGGTAGTCGAAGAGGTAGTCGTTGCGTACGGTCAGGAAGAGTGGATCCTGATTCCAGAGGCATTCGATGAAATGGTCGTCGTCTTCGCCGTCGCTGCGCAGCAGTGTCCGGGTGACAGTCACCTGAGTGTCAGCCAGGTCTCCGGGCAGCATGTCGGCGCCCGAGCCGTAGAGGATGCAGTTGGTGATCTCGGCTTTGAGCAGCGGAGCGTCGGATGTCGCGGCTTCATCGTCGGGTTCGGGTGGTGTCACATGGGAGAGGCGCAGCAGCGGTCCCATGATGGCTGAGAAGAGATAGTAGTTGGAGAATGTGCAGTTTATGAACCGGTAGTCGCCGCCGGTCAGGCTGACGGTTCCGTAGCCTGCTTCGGCAAATTCGGTGGCATAGGCGTGGATGGTCGTGTGGGAGGCGTTGAGCACGTTGTAGGCGGCGTTTCGCAGCCGGCAGTTGGCGAGGGTGAGGACCGGGGCGGGAGTCACTCCGGTCGAATCGACGGTCAGTCCGGTCCAGGTGTTGCGCACTTCGGTGTAGTCCATGCGGCAGTCGCGTGCGGTAGACGAAAAATACAGGCCTTCCCACTGTCGTGACATCAGGTCGAATGAGATGTCGGTCACGACGTTGCCTGTGCGGTCGCCGGTGAATTCTACGGGGTGTCCCGGTTCGCCCTGTGTGATGAGAGTCCCGTGGATGTTCATGTAGGCGCCGTCGTGGAAATAGAGTCTTGTTCCGGGGGCGATGGTGAGTGTCGTTCCGGGAGCGACGACGAGCGAATCAAAGATCTGGCGCGGCCTGTCGGCTTCCCAGCGGGTGTCGTCGGTGAGGGTGATGGCATAGAGCCGTTCGACGTCTGTCCCTTCGGCGGTCACTACGACTTCGCGTGTCACTCCGTTGGTGACGAATTCGATTATGTCGCTGACTTCCGTCGGCTTGAAACTGCCGTTGGGGGGCAGGGTGGCGGCTACAAAGACATAGATCGAGTCGTTGGGTCGAATCTCGATGTTGCTGAATGATTTGCCTGCGAGACCGTCGACATTCATCCGGAAAACGGAGTTGTCTGATTTGAAGCGTATCGAGGAGATGTTCAGCACTTTGCTGTGGCGGTTGTAGACGCGGAAGGAGAATGTCGGGTTGTCGACATCGGTGAACATCGCTCCCATCCTCAGGGAGTCGGTCGAGAAATCGGGCTGGTCGGCCGGAGAGGTGGTTATGTCATCCTCGATGCATGAGGCAAGGGCACACAGAAAAGTGAGTCCCGCCAGCAGGAGGACTCCACGGTATAGTCCGGTCAGAGAGAAATGTGTCATTAAAATGATAACGCAGGAAGCGTCGGGTTATTGTAGAGCTTTGTCACCAGCGTGGCAGAGCCAGAAGTTTCGCGGGGTCGATGGCTTGCGGCAGAGGGAGCGTTGAGGCGACGTAGAGAGCCATTGCCCGTGTCATCAGAATGTCATCGTTGAATCCCTCTTTGGCCGCGTAGTTGCCGTTGGGGAGCTGTCGGTAGACGGTCATTTCGGTCAGTGCCCGCGGATCGCGCTCGGTGTAGTCACCTTCGCGGACGACCGCGATGAGGCGGGTGATGATCAGAGCTTTGGTGTGGCGGTTGGTGTGGAATCCTACTCTGGTTTCGAACGAGTCGGGGCGCAGGGCATTTGTGCGGACGGAGCGGACATAGAGATTGCTGTAGGCGGCGTTGAGTTCCTCGAGTATGAATCCGGAAGCTCCGGCCGAAGCAGCTTCGAGGGAATTGCTTTCGATGACGAGCAGCGCATTGCCGTACCATCGTGCGATCGCGGCGGCTTTCCATCCGAGGATGTCATGGTCGCAGTGGCCGCGCCACTGGGCTACGATCTCCGGTCTCCCTCCGCCGGAGGGGGTGCGGTCGAGCACGGCAATGACCGACCAGTCGCTGTTGCGCGACCGGCCGCCGATGTCAACAGCCACGACGTAGCGATTGTGGAAAGGCGATTCGTCGGGGCGTTTCCACACTTTCAGCGCACCGGTAGGGTCGGGCGTGAAGCGCAGGTCGGCGAGGGCCTCCGTTCCGGTGACACTGCGTCCCGACAGTTCGCCCAGTTCGGGCTCGAGCGAGCATCCCTGTCGGAGCGATTCGACCGCCTGCCGGCTGAACACGTCGGTGTGGGAGCTGACAAAAGCCTCGTCGGCGTCGGTCGGATATTCCGCCTGCATGAGCGAGAGGTCGCCCAGCTCGGTCAGCTTGGCGCGATACCAGTTGATCATCTCCAGGGTCAGACCGCGATTCCACAGCTCCATCTCGATGCCGGTCATCGATGCGGCGAATGCTGCCGGGTCGTAGAGCGGGAGTCGGTAGATCTCAATTTCGTGCCAGGGGACAAAGACAGGCCGGTAGGCCGACCGTCCGTCGGAAGCCCGGACCCATTCGTTGTGGAAGAAGTTGCCGACACCGTTGGCCGTCGACTCGAGCACGATGAGCGACAGCGGTTCAAGAGGGATCGTCCCGCAGATGCTTCGGAGCAGGTCGGCGGGGGAAATGCAGTCGGAATCCTGCCAGAAGGCGACTTCCGTCAGATGGGCCATCGAAAGGTCGAGTCCACGGATGCTGTCGGGGCTGAAGCTCGACGAGATAGTGACGCAGCAGCCGCGTCCGGCGATTATGCGGGTGTTCGGCGCGTCGGACATCGGTTTGAACTTAGGCTTTTCCTCATGTTCCCACAAATCGAGGGGATAGGCGGCGAGGGTCGTCGAATAGAGCTGGCGCAGGGTTGCGGCTGTGTTTCTGACATGGGCTGAGATCAGGCTGTGCCAGTTTTCGCGATGGACACACTGGATCCACGCCATATAGATCTGAATCAGTGTCGATCCGCCCCACTGGCGCGCTTTCAGCATGATCATGCGCAGCGGACGGGCTGCGAGACGGTCTTCCTCCAGAAGCCCGAGGACTCTCCTCTGAGGGGCGTTGAGGATAAGCGGCGCGATGCGTCCGGAGGTCTTCTGGCGCACGTTGACACACATCGCGCACCAGTATTCGAAGTCATGGCGGAAGCGCAGCCTCATGTAATCGGCGGCGTTGCGCAGCCGGCTGTATTCCGGCGAACGGACCATAGCGGCGGGCAGATGGACGATGGAGTCCTCCCATTCGACTTTCACGGCGATTCGCCTGCCGGTGGCGCCGCGTCCTGTCAGCGGATCGTAGACGACAGAGAGCCTTTTGTTGCGGATTGCGTTTTCGGCGAGTATAGACTGGATGGTGTTTTTGTTCATGGACTGTAGGGTGGAGAAAGGAGAATGCAAAATACTAATAAAGCGTGATTTCGGACAGGATGAAATCGGGCGAGACGTCGGCTTCGATGTCGATCGTGATGAATCCCCGGGCAGTTCCGATGAGTCGGGCGGTTATCGGGGCATTTATCTCTCCTTTGACATTCAGCGAGAGAATCGGGAATGACTGGGCAGCTCCGGCCCCCGCATCGGTGCGTATGCGGATTGTCCCGTCGAATCTGCCGGCGGCCATGACGAAGCAGGCGTGGCTCAGACGGCGTGGCTTTCCGATGGCCATGCGAGCGCTCCAGCGCACCGGGGTCGAGGCCGCCGGCTTTTCTCCGGCAGCAGCCAGCGAGTCGGTGGTGGAAATCCATAGCTTCGGTCCGAGCGACAGCAGCTCCGCCCGGTCTGCCGGAAGTCCGCGGGTGTGGTGGCGGAATGTGTCAAGGCTTATGATCCGCAGCCCCTCGGGGGTGTCGAGCCAGAGACGGTTTCCCTCTGCCTCCCAACCGATTGAGGCGGCATTGGCGGAGTCGAGGATCGTAGCTGTCCGCGAGCCGCAGATCCTCAGCAGTTGCCGGCTGTCGGTCAGGGCAACGATTCCGCTGCCGGTGAAAACGGCGAGCCTTGAGGAGCAAACACACCGCGGAACGGACAGCGACGAGGCGATCCG
>JAIDJZ010000307.1 GCA_029051965.1 Paramuribaculum sp.
CCGGAAGCGGCAGAAAAGAAGCAGCAGATTGTATAAAAGATTTTCGTTCTCTTACTATCGTTTAAATTTGAACACTTTCTTATCAGTTATTGAAGACAAGCGCTTCGTCCCTGACATCGATGACAATCGGTTTCTCCTTATCGACTTTCTGGGCAAGGATATCCTTCGAAAGCTGGTTGAGCACCAGACGATGGATCGCACGCTTGACCGGACGCGCACCGAATTCCGGATCGAATCCCTCTTCGGCAAGATAGTGCAGCGCGGCAGGAGTGATTTCGAGAGTCACGCCATTGGCGGCAAGCATCTTCTGGATTCCACGGATCTGCAGTCCGACAATCTCCTCAATCTCCTTCTCGTTGAGCGGAGTGAACATGATTGTCTCGTCGATGCGGTTGAGAAACTCCGGACGGATGGTCTGCTTAAGCATGTCGAGCACCTCGTTTTTGGTTGTCTCGACAACCTCGTCGTGGTTTTCGGGAGTCATTTTAGAGAAATTGTCGCGGATGACCGACGAGCCCATGTTGGAGGTCATGATGATGATAGTGTTCTTGAAGTTGACCATACGGCCCTTATTGTCGGTCAGACGCCCGTCGTCGAGCACCTGCAGCAGAATGTTGAACACATCCGGGTGGGCCTTCTCGATCTCGTCGAACAGAACGACCGAATACGGCTTACGTCTGACAGCCTCCGTCAGCTGGCCGCCTTCATCATATCCGACATATCCCGGAGGCGCTCCGACAAGACGGCTGACGGCATGCTTCTCCTGATACTCGCTCATGTCGATTCGGGTCATCATATTCTCGTCATCGAACAGATATTCGGCCAATGCCTTTGCGAGCTCCGTTTTGCCGACACCGGTTGTGCCGAGGAAAATAAACGAACCGATCGGACGGCGGGGATCATTAAGTCCCGCACGGCTGCGGCGCACAGCGTCGGCAATCGCCCGGATAGCTTCCTCCTGACCGACAACACGGTTATGGAGCTCCGACTCAAGGTGAAGGAGCTTCTCCTTCTCGCTCTGAACCATCTTGTTGACAGGAATACCCGTCCAGCGCGAAACGACATCGGCGATATCTTCCGCATCGACCTCCTCCTTAATGAGAGCCTTCTCGCCCTGCATCATACGGAGCTGCTCCTGAATCGTAGCGTTTTCCTGCTCCTTCTCGCGCACCTTCGAATAGCGGATCTCCGCGACCTTCGCATAATCGCCCTCACGTTCGGCACGTTCGGCATCGAAATTGAGCTGTTCGATATCGATCTTGTTCTGCTGAATCCGATTGATCAGATCTTTTTCAGCACGCCATTTTGCTGTGAAGTCCTTTTCCTCCTCACGCATCTGCGCAAGATCGCGCTCGATTTCCTTGACTTTGGCAGTGTCGCCCTCGCGCTTGATAGCTTCGCGTTCGATCTCCTTCTGAGCGATGCGGCGGCTGATGTCATCAAGAGCCTGCGGGACAGAGTCGATTTCCAGACGGAGTTTTGAAGCGGCCTCGTCGACCAGATCGATCGCCTTGTCGGGGAGGAAACGGTCGGTGATATACCGTTCCGACAACTGCACGGCGGCTATGATCGCCTCATCACGTATGCGCACCTTGTGATGGTTCTCATAGCGCTCCTTGAGGCCTCGGAGAATGGCAATCGCGCTCATCTCGTCCGGCTCGTTGACCATGACTTTCTGGAACCGGCGTTCGAGGGCCTTGTCCTTCTCGAAATATTTCTGATATTCGTCGAGCGTTGTAGCGCCGATGCTTCGAAGCTCTCCGCGCGCAAGCGCGGGCTTCAGAATGTTGGCCGCATCCATCGCACCCTCACCCTTGCCGGCTCCGACAAGAGTGTGAATCTCATCAATAAAGAGAATGATCTCGCCATCGCTTCCCGTCACCTCGTTCACGATCGCTTTCAGTCGTTCTTCAAATTCACCTTTATATTTGGCTCCCGCCACGAGTGCACCCATGTCGAGAGAATAGATCTGTTTTGTGCGGAGATTTTCCGGAACGTCGCCGCGCACAATACGCTGGGCAAGCCCTTCAGCAATAGCCGTCTTTCCTGTTCCCGGCTCGCCGATAAGCATCGGATTATTCTTTGTTCGGCGGCTCAGAATCTGAAGAACACGGCGGATCTCGTCGTCTCGTCCGATGACAGGATCAAGCTTCCCGCTACGGGCGCGTTCATTAAGATTGATCGCATATTTGCTCAAGGCATTGTATGTATCCTCCGCGCTCTGGTCGGTAGCCTTTTTTCCTTTACGCAATTCGTCAATAGCCCCCTTCAGTTCCTTTTCGCTCAGACCTGCATCCTTAAGAATGGACGACGCCGGAGAGCCGACTTCGAAAATGGCCATCAGCAACGCCTCAAGCGTGACATACTCATCACCCATCTTCTTCGAGACATCAAGCGCACGCTGGAGCACATCGTTGGAGCTACGGCTCAAATAAGGTTCGGAGCCACCCGACACTTTCGGAAGCGACGCTATCTCGCGATCGATCTGCTGACCGATCTGAACGGCATTTGCCCCGACCTTCGCAAAAATGAACTTTACAAGGCTCTCGCCCTCTGTCATCACGCCTTTCAGCAGATGGACAGGCTCAATGGCCTGATTGCCGTTGCCTTTGGTAATCTCAAAAGCTTTCTGAATGGCCTCCTGCGACTTAATGGTAAAATTATTGAAATTCATAATGGAATGTATAATTGTGTGTTGGGTATAAAACGGTCGATTTTTTTAATACTACTATATATCTAACAACATATCACGGACAATGGTTGAACCGAACCGACTACTTTATCCGGATTATTCCGGCGTCAGAGATTTTTTTCGCCGTCCACTCGGTTATTTCCATGATATTTGTTAATTTTGTGTTTGCAAATACTTTGCCAAAGAGCGTCCTGCTCGACAAACTGATAATTTTTAGCTGAACCGTAATGAAACATTTCATACTCTCCCTGATTGCAATCTTCTGCTCCGTCCCGGCGTTCTCTCAGGCCAACGGAGCTGCTACTCAGCAATTTTTCCAGCTGCCGATCGTTCCGGACTCGATCCAGAACTTCCAGCGTCGCTGTGACTACATGCTGGCCCACTACTGGGACTTCTGTGATCTGAAAAAAGCCTTCTCCTCACGTGACAAAATGGCCGATGCCTTTGACATGTATCTGTCATTCATGCCCTATGCGACAGCCTCGGAAGTCTTTTCGTCGGTCGATAACTTTTTCGGACGCATCTCCAGACAGCCAAAAGATGTCGAGTTCATCGCCTCTCTGGCAGAAAGCCGGCTCTACTCCGACTCGGCCGAATACAAAAGCGAGGAGCTTTACAGCCATTTTCTCGACAACATCCTGAAAGTCAAAAAAATCAGTAAAGAAAGCCGCAACCACTATCAGGCCCAGTCGAAAATCCTCCATAATTCCCAGGAAGGCATGATTGCCCCATCATTCGACTTCGTCGACCCTGAAGGCAGAAAAATGCAATTCAGAATTGATCCTTCGCAGTTCGCGACCATCCTGATGTTCACCTCCCCCAAAAGCACAGCGGCCGATCTGGCCCGGCTGAGACTTGACGCCGACATAAAGACATCGCAGCTTATCGAAAGCGGCATGGTGAAAATATATCAGATCTACGTCGAAGAGCCGACCGCAACGCCGGCCACACCAAACGGATGGACCACCGGAATTGCTCCCGGAATCGAAACAGTCTACGACGTCAGCACATTCCCGATGTTCTACATCCTCAACTCTTCCGGCAAAATTCTCAAAAAAAGCCCTGACGTCGATCCGCTTCTGAGCGTCATGCAGCAGATACGCATCCCCAAAAAGAAAAACGCGGCTGCCGAAGGAACTCAGCCGGAATAATCAATCCCGACAGACTTCCGGATTGTTTCTAACCTACAGACTCCCCTCCAACCAAAAACGAAGATCCAATGAACAACAAACTGACTCAATCACTAATCAGACTCTATCTCCGGTTTTCCGGATTTTCCTACACAAATCTGGCCAGACTCTTCATGCGCCTCTTCGTAGGAGTGATGTTCATGCAGTTCGGCATCCGGCAGCTCGTCCATTTTCCGGAACTCTGCAACGAATTTCCGAGTCTGTTCGGACTTTCGACAACAACATGTCTGGTCATAATGATCACAATCGAGCTTCTATGCTCTCTGATGATCATGGTCGGCTTCCTGACCCGGTTCGCGACGATTCCGTCCATCCTCTCGATGATTGCCGCCGAAATATACATCATCAAGGATCTTCTGCCCCATGAAGCCCTATGGGGTGTCACCTCGACCCAGCCCGGCTACCTTCCCATCATGTTCACCGGCATCTTCATGTTCATCCTCCTTGCCGGTCCGGGTAAAATTTCGGTCGACTATTTCGTTTCGATATTCATAATCTCGCGACAGGGCCGCGACGAAAAAGAGGAACTCGAGGAAGTATAAGAAAGAGAGTGTTTTGATTTAAACCGCGTTAACAACAAAAAGCATGAATGGTATAAACTTCAAAATAATCCTGAGGCCTTTTCTGGCGAATTCCGCCAAGTCTCATCAGTCGCATAGCCCGCTATGCTCCTTCTTCAACTCGCGGAATTCGCTCAAAAAATACCCTCAGTCTTAATTTGATTTAAATTCAAACACTCTCTAACATGAAAATAGCAGCTTTGATCTCCGGAGGCGTCGACAGTGCCGTGGCCGTGCACCGACTCGTCGAACAGGGCCATGACGTCAGCCTCTTCTATATCCGCATCGGACTCGACAACGGCGAAGGCGACTGCTCGGCCGAAGAAGACATCGAAATGTGTTCGCTGATCGCACGCCGCTACGGTCTCCCGCTGGAAGTCGTGTCGCTCCATCAGGAATACTGGGACAACGTCATGCAGTATGCACTCGACACCGTTCGTCAGGGACTGACACCGAACCCAGACGTCATGTGCAACCGAATGATAAAATTCGGCTTTTTCGAACAGCGATGGGGACACGAATTTGACCGCACGGCAACCGGCCACTACGCATCGACCCGCACAATCGACGGAAAAGTTTTTCTGGCGACAGCGCCTGATCCCGTCAAAGACCAGACCGACTTTCTTTCGCGAATCACCTACGATCAGCTTTCACACCTCATGTTTCCAATCGGCGATCTGCCCAAAGCAAGAGTCCGCGAAATCGCACGCGAAGCCGACCTGCCAAACGCATTCCGCCGCGACAGCCAGGGAATCTGCTTCCTCGGCAAGATCAACTACAACGACTTCATCCGCCGTCATCTCGGCGAAAAGCCCGGTCCGATAATCGAAATCGAAACCGGCAAAAAGCTCGGAGAACACCGCGGATTCTGGTTTCACACAATCGGCCAGCGCAAAGGCCTCGGACTCAGCGGCGGACCGTGGTATGTCGTCAAGAAACACATCCCTGACAACGTCGTCTACGTCTCAAGAGGCTACGACACCGAAAAACAATACGGCAACTCGATCCATCTTGACGAAATGCACTGGATCACGCTCGATCCCTGGGCCGACGAATGCCGCTCTGTCGAAATCGCGTTCAAGAACCGGCATATGCCCGAATTCATTCCCGGACGCCTCACACGCATTGACGGGAAAGAATATATCATTGAAAGCGACCGGAAAATTCAGGGTATCGCCCCCGGACAATTCACATCGATCTATTCGCCCGACAACCGACTCTGTTTCGGGAGCGGAGTGATAACCGGACGCAACGTAACCCTATGAATCCCCCAAAAACTCTTTTCTGCACTTTAGAATGAAATCAAACAGTGACCGAATCCGCCTGAAAGTCGTCGGGATCTCATATTCCCAGATCCAGTCCGGCGCCTACGCCCTTATTCTGGCGCAAGTAGGTGGCGACTATAGGATTCCTGTTGTCATCGGGGCAGCGGAAGCACAGGCCATCGCGCTTAAAATGGAAAGCATAACCCCGCCGCGACCAATGACTCACGACCTTTTTGTCAGCTTCGCACACGCTTTCGGCGTCAAACTGCGCGAAGTCTTCATCTATCGCTTCGAAGACGGAATCTTCTCATCCGAACTGACTTTCACCGACGGCGAACGCACCATAGCCATAGACTCCCGCACCTCCGACGCGATTGCTATTGCAATGCGGACAGGATCGCCGATCTTCACAACGCCGGAAATCCTCGAAGAGACAGGATTCATCATCGAAGAATCAGCCTCAGTCTCCGACGAAGACGAAGCGGCCGCAGCAAATGCTCCGGTCTTTTCCGAAAACGATGATGAAGCAGACGCTGAATTCGACGAGCCACGAATCGAAAACTACAGTGTCGAAGAGCTCCAGCGCACTCTCGAACGCCTCATTCAGCAGGAAAACTATGAAGAGGCAGCCCGAGTCAACGAAATCCTTAAAAAGAAACTCAACTCCTGATCTCCCCTCCCTCAATCAGCCTCATAACTTATCCACCATAGAGAATTACTAATCAAATAACATCGAAAAACAATGTCAGCAATAAAAGTCAAACTCGCAGCGATGAACTTCCTGGAGTTCGCCGTCTGGGGAGCATATCTCGTTTCGTTAGGTATTTATCTGGCCGGTGCCGGTCTCGGCGACAAGATCTACTGGTTCTACACCGTCCAGGGCATCGTCTCGATCTTCATGCCGGCCGTCGTCGGCATAATCGCCGACCGCTGGGTTCAGGCCCAGAAAATGCTTAGCCTGTGCCATCTGATCGCAGGACTCTTCATGGGAGCAGCCGGAGCATACTGTCTTTTTGCCGGCGACAACATCGAATTCGCCCCCCTCTTCACCCTCTACACTATTTCCGTGGCATTCTACATGCCAACAATCGGCCTGGCCAACTCCGTAGCCTACACCGCGCTCAACAAGGCAGGGCTTGACACCGTTGTCCATTTCCCGCCGATCCGCGTGTTCGGAACGATCGGATTCATCGCCTCGATGCTTCTGACAAACTTCCTGCCCATCAACGGAGTTTCAATGCAGAAGACCTTCTTCCAGCTCTTTTCCTCCGGCATTCTCGGCCTCATCCTTGCAGCCTACGCGCTGACCATGCCCGCATGCCCTGTCAACAAAGGCGGATCCACTTCGATTTCCGAAGCTCTCGGGCTCAAGGCATTCGCCCTGTTCAAACAGCGCAAAATGGCAATCTTCTTTATCTTCTCCATGCTTCTCGGAGTCTCTCTTCAGATAACAAACAGCTACGGATCGACCTTCATCAACGCCTTCGAACAAGTCAGCCAGTATGCCGACAGCTGGGTGGCTCAGAATGCAACTGCGCTGATCTCACTCTCTCAGATCAGCGAAACGCTATGCATTCTGCTGATACCGTTCTGCCTGAAACGCTTCGGCATAAAGGGAGTCATGCTCATCGCCATGCTCGGCTGGGTTCTGCGTTTCGGCTTTTTCGGACTCGGAAATCCCGAAATGCCGGGCGTACTGCTCTTTATTCTGTCATGCGTGGTCTACGGAGTTGCATTTGACTTTTTCAACATCTCCGGATCGCTCTACGTCGATCAGCAGACAGGCAAAGAAATAAGATCGAGCGCACAGGGACTCTTCATGCTCATGACCAACGGTGTCGGAGCCACGATCGGCACACTCGTCGCCGGCCAGATCGTAAACCGCTTCGTCTACTCCCGTCCGGCTGAGGCTCAGATCGACGGATGGCAGACTTCATGGTACATCTTTGCCGCCTACGCTCTGGTTGTCACTGTGCTCTTCTGGCTCATATTCCGCGACTCTTCGAAACCCTCCGTCAGCGAAGCAAAAGCGGCCGACATCGACGGCCAGTCGCCCGAAGGACTCATCACCGGCGACCCTGACTGCAAATAAAACATAACCACCCCGCATACGACAATGATCATCTTCTACGCGCCGGACATTGAAACAACTCTGACGCTCCCTGAAAGCGACTCACAGCACGCTGTCCGTGTGCTTCGCCTCAGACCGGGAGCTGAAATGAAAGTCATCGACGGCAAAGGCCATGCATTCACCTGCCGCCTGCTGGATGCCCATTCCAAAAAGGCCACGGTCGAAATCCTATCCCGTGAACCGATGCCTCTTTGCTGGAATCAGCAGCTGACAGTGGCTGTCGCTCCGACAAAACACATGGACCGCATGGAATGGCTTGTCGAAAAACTGACAGAGATCGGCGTCAATCGGATCGTGCCACTGCTGTCGAAACGCTCCGAACGCAAGGAAATAAAGGTCGAACGTCTCGAAAAGATTGCCGTCTCGGCAATGAAGCAGTCGCTTAAAGGCGTCCTCCCGACAATATGCCCGATGACACCCGTCCGACAGTTCATTGACGCCTGCGACAGTCAGCAGCGCTTCATAGCCCACTGCGACGATCTCTCAGAGCGGCAGCTGCTCGCAAGACTCTACACGCCCCTAACCGACGCCGCAATAATGATCGGACCGGAAGGCGACTTCTCGCCTGACGAAGTCGACCATGCCCTCTCGTCCGGATGGAAGCCTGTGACTCTCGGCGACAACCGCCTCCGCACCGAAACGGCAGCTCTCGTCGCCTGCGACACCTTTCATATAATTGACCAACTCCACTAATTCATAAACGCATTCTCAGAAATGGACAACCGAATCATAAAAACGATCTCACCCTCAGAAAACTTCTTTCTCCTGGCAGGCCCGTGCGTGATCGAAGGCGAAAAAATGGCTCTCGACATCGCCGAATCAATTGTCGAGGCAACCTCACGCCTCGGCATTCCCTACGCCTTTAAAGGGTCCTACCGGAAAGCCAACCGCTCACGCATTGACTCATTCACCGGAATCGGCGACCTCGACGCGCTGAGAATTCTGAAAAAAGTCAATGAGACTTTCGGATGTCCCGTTGTCACCGACATCCATTCGGCAGCTGAAGCAGAAATGGCCGCTGAATTTGTCGACATCCTCCAGATCCCGGCATTCCTCTGCCGCCAGACCGATCTGCTTGTCGCGGCAGCCGCTACCGGCAAAACCGTCAACATAAAGAAAGGCCAGTTCCTTTCGCCCGAGGCAATGCAGTTCGCGATCCAGAAGGTGCGCGACGCCGGCAACAGCGACGTTGCCATAACCGAACGCGGCGTCAGCTTCGGCTATCAGGATCTGATCGTAGACTTCCGAGGCATCCCGCAGATGCAGTCGTTCGGCTGTCCGGTGATCCTCGATGCGACCCATTCGCTCCAGCAGCCCAATCAAGCTGCCGGCGTCACAGGCGGACGTCCCGACCTGATCGAAACAATAGCGCGCGCAGGCATCGCCACAGGTGTCGACGGACTCTTTCTCGAAACCCATCCCGAACCGTCGAAAGCCAAGAGCGACGGAGCCAACATGCTTCCCCTCGAGCAGCTCCCCTCTTTGCTCGAAAAGCTCTGCGCCATCCGCGCAGCCATCCGGTAAGACGACAGGAACTGTTTAAGAGCCGGTTCCCCAATATTTGTTAATGCTGGGAACCGGCTCTTAGAGCAAACACAGAACCGGCATTGAATCCCGCGGGAATCAATGCCGGTTCTTGTGATTATTTACGGTTCAGCGCGATCAGATTCCAAGATCAGCCTTCACGGCTGCGATCTTCTCGGCAGCGCGTGCGTTTGCCGCATCGTAGTCCTCAGCAGAAGCCATCTTGTCATGGACCTCGATATAGAACTTGATCTTAGGCTCGGTTCCCGAAGGACGGATAGAAACCTTGGTGCCATCCTCTGTAAAGTACTGCAGCACGTTAGAGAATACCGGCATATCCATCTTTTCAACTGTTCCTTCCTTGACATTTGTCTTGTTGAGATTGTCATAGTCCTTGATGGTGACAACTTCGCTTCCACCGAGAGTCTTCGGAGGATTCGAACGGAAATTGCGCATCATGGCCTGGATCTCCTCGGCACCCGACTTACCGGGACGGACAACAGAGATGCCCTCTTCGTGAGAATAGCCGTATTTCACATAGATGTCCTGAAGCATCTGGAGGAAGTCCATGCCTTTTTCCTTAGCCCAGGCAAGAGCCTCAGCCATAAGAGAGATTGCGGAAACGGCATCCTTGTCGCGGCAGAAATCTTCCGCGAGGAATCCGTAGCTCTCCTCACCGCCTCCGAGATAGCGGCAGGTTCCCTCATTGGCTGCGATCACGGCTGCGATCCATTTGAAACCGGTGTAGCAGTCATACATCGTGATATTGTTGGCATCGGCAATCGCCTTGATTGTTTCAGTCGTCACAATTGTCTTCACGATATACTCCTTGCCGGTCAGACGACCCAGCTCGGCGTTGCGGGTCATGATATAGTTGAGAAGAATCATGACGATCTGGTTGCCGTTGATCAGCACATATTCGCCCTTGTTGTCGCGGAGAACCACACCGATACGGTCAGCATCAGGGTCAGAAGCCATGACAAGATCCGCATTGACCTCTTTTGCTTTCTCGATAGCCATAGCCATTGCGGGAGCATTTTCGGGGTTCGGAGACTCGACTGTGGGGAAATCGCCTGAAGTGATGTCCTGTTCCGGAACGTTGATGATGTTTTCGAAACCATAGTTGCGCAGCGATTCCGGAATCAGATGCACGCCTGTGCCGTGGATCGGAGTGTAGACAATCTTCAGATCGCGGTGACGGGCAATTGCTTCGGGGCTGAGCGAAAGAGCTTTGATTTCCTTAAGGAATGCTTCGTCGATATCGCGGCCGATAATCTCGATCTTTTCGGGATTGGCCTCGAACTTGATTTCTTCAACGCCGTTGATCTTATTTACGTGGTCAATGATATTGACATCGTGGGGATTGATAATCTGCGCGCCATCTTCCCAGTATGCCTTGTAGCCGTTGTATTCTTTCGGGTTGTGGGAAGCGGTGATGTTGACGCCGCTCTGGCAACCGAGATAACGGATGGCAAACGAGAGTTCGGGAGTCGGACGGAAACTGTCAAAGAGATAAGCCTTGATTCCGTTGGCCGAGAAAATGGCCGCTACGATCTCTGCGAATTTGCGCGAATTGTTGCGCACGTCGTGGCCGACAGCTACCTTGATTTCGGGCAGATCGGCAAACGCCTCCTTAAGATAGTTGGCGAGACCCTGTGTGGCAGCGCCGACAGTATAGATGTTCATGCGGTTAGTTCCTGCGCCCATGATTCCGCGCAGACCGCCTGTTCCGAATTCGAGGTCGCGATAGAACGACTCAATCAGTTCAGTCTTGTCGGGGTTGTCAAGCATACGCTGCACTTCAGCGCGGGTTTCGGCATCATAACCGTTGCCAAGCCATTTTTCCGCTTTGGCTGTCACTGACTTCAAGAGTTCTTCGTTATTTTCCATATAAAATTTTATTTAAGGATTTGAATTTTGTCATGAGTCTGATAAGGGAGAGCGGGGAGGACTGTCAGATCTTCCGGTCCGTTACCGTCAATGCATCCCTGTCGGGGCAAGGCAGACGGAAAACACACGACGTCCCGAAGCAAATTTAGTTATTTATATTTATAACAACAAAGATATTCGGGTGAATTTTAGACTAATGTTTAGTTTTAAATGATTTTAGCACACCGGGACTTCCGTACGACGCCAATACGTCAGCGTCGGAACGGGGCATAAAGTTCAGGCCACGCATCGTCCGATGCGTGGCCTGGGATATATAGGATTGTGAATTTGTCCTTTTTCGGAAAACCTTACGGCTGAGTGAAAATCACGATACGGTTCCAGTTGTTTTCGGGATAAGGCTGGGTCGAGCTACCGAGACCGTTGACAGTCAGACGGCTTGCGCTGATGCCGTATTCGCTGACAAGAGCATCGACAACAGCCTGTGCACGACGCTGAGAAAGTGCCTGGTTATATTCTGCAGTACCGGTATCGCGGTCAGCATAACCGTCGACTGACACTTTTGTATCGGGATTGGCCTTCATCCACTGTGCTACGTTGTAGACATTGACCATTTCTTCGTCGCTGATGTAGGAAGAATTGATCTTGAAACGGACAGCTGCCATCATCGGCACACCCTTCGAAACTTCGGTCACTTCAGTCACCTCAGGACAGGGAAGCTGGGCCTCTGCATTCGCAAGGGCCACTGTAGTAGCTGCGAGCTGGCCGCGAAGGTCATTGACCTTACCGTTGAGATCGTCGATATAGCCGAGATAATCACAGGGGTTATAGCTTTCGAACTTGCGACCGTTGACATAGAATGTCAGACCGCCGATAGCGCTGAGGTTGATGTCGACCGGATGACCTTCGATGCAGTTGTTGTAGTTGTCTCCGTAGAACGAAGCGCGTCCTTCAGCGAAGAAGTCAACATACTCGCAAAGACGGAAACGGAACTGAAGTCCGGCAGAAACGGGCAGACACCATTCATTGTTGCGGATTTTTCCGTGGCGGTTATAGATATTGCCATTGTCGTAACGGAAATCATAGACAAATGTTCCTCCGAGTCCGACATAAGGCACCATCGAGAAGACACGGTTGGCCTTGTAGCCGTTGATCGAGTTGAACATATCCCACATGAAATCAAGGTTGAGGTTGGCAACACGTGCGGAATTCGTGAGCGTCTGATTCCAATGGATCGCGCCATAGTATCCGCTGAAACGGAATCCGAGATAAGGCGAGAACCAGCGTCCGACGCCAAGATTATATGTTGCAGTCATTCGGCGGCGTCCGTCAGAGTTCTCTACAAACGGACTCTGAACACCCGCACCGAGCTGAATAAACCAGTTATCGCGCCATGAAGAAGAATAATGTGTCTTACATTCAACCGGCTTCGTAACCGTAATGGTTTCCTGTTCAACAACTACTTTCTCCTGAGCAGAGGCTATATTTGCACAGAGGAGCATGCTCCCGCAGGCAACAGCTGTCAAAAAATGGTTCGTTTTCATTCTCTCAAAATTTAAAAGTATACAATTATTAGATAGATTTTCTGTTGGTCGATCGTCAAAACCGTATAAACAGCAAGCGGTTTTGCGGTGCGTTTGATTATAATAACATTAGCTATGCAATGAATGTTTCTGCAAAATTACAATTTTTTCTGATTTAAATATACTTTTATGCAATAAAAAACAACCCTTAACGCAGAAAAATATTCAGACTACAGCCCTGAAAGCCATTAAAGTTACATCTTCGGATACATTCCGACATCCGGCCGGACCGCATCTCAGCCCGCATCCGAAACAGCTTCCGCCAGACAATATGACCCCTATAATTTCCCCGTTTTTTCACATAATAGAGCCGGTTCCCCAATATTTGTTAACGCTGGGGCGGTCAAGTGTCGTGCAGATGTGTTCGCGCAG
>JAIDJZ010000308.1 GCA_029051965.1 Paramuribaculum sp.
ATATGAAACCCCTACTGCAGCAAAAAATAATAAAGATGTTAATTTGCCGAAAAGTTTAAATAACATCGTTAGGGATATTGCGTGAAATTGTGTAATTTTGCACTCTAATAATTAAAAACCAATAATCCTACATAAATCAAAACTAATGTCTGACAAAAGAGTAATCAAAACGGCGCTGATCTCGGTGTTTCACAAAGACGGTCTTGACAACATTCTGAACATGCTTCATGCTCAGGGTGTCAAATTTCTTTCAACCGGTGGAACCAAGTCCTTCATCGAAAGCCTCGGCTTTCCCTGTGAAGCAGTTGAAGACCTGACATCATATCCCTCAATCCTTGGCGGACGCGTCAAAACTCTTCATCCGAAAGTGTTCGGCGGAATCCTCAACCGTCGCGAAAATGAAGGTGACCGCGATCAGATCAAACAGTATGAGATTCCTGAAATCGACTTAGTTATCGTTGATTTATATCCGTTTGAAGCAACCGTTGCCTCAGGCGCATCCCACGACGACATCATTGAAAAAATCGACATAGGCGGCATCTCGCTCATCCGTGCCGGCGCGAAAAACTACCGCGACGTCCTCATCGTTGCCTCTAAAGCCCAGTATGCACCTCTTGCAGAACTCATCAGCCGCAACGGCGCTGTCTCCGACCTCGCCGAACGCCAATTCTTCGCCAAGGAAGCATTCAAGGTTTCATCCGGCTACGACACCGCGATCTTCAACTACTTCGACTCGCTCGACGCTGAAGCTCCGACTGCCATGCGCGAAGCCTACGACGACAAAATGCACCTCCGCTACGGAGAGAATCCCCATCAGAAAGGATCTTTCTTCGGCGATTTCTCCCGGATGTTCTCTCAGCTCCACGGCAAAGAAATCTCCTACAACAACCTCCTCGACATCGACGCCGCCGTCAGCCTGATCTCGGAATTTGAAGAACCGACCTTCGGAATCCTCAAACACAACAACGCCTGCGGCATCGCAACGCGCCCGACCATGCTCGAAGCCTGGACCGACGCCCTTGCCGGCGACCCCGTTTCCGCCTTCGGAGGCGTGCTCGTGGCCAACCGTGAAATCGACGCGGCGACAGCCGAACAGATCAACAAGATCTTCCTCGAAGTAATCATCGCACCCGCCTACACCGAAGAGGCGTTCGCAATACTTGCACAGAAGAAAAACCGAATCATCCTCCGCCAGAACGAAAAACTCTCGACAAAATACCAGTTCCGCAGCATCCTCAACGGTGCGCTTCTGCAGGAACGCGACCTCAAAATCGAGACGCCCGCCGATCTGCCCCCCGTCACGGAAGTGAAACCCGACGAAGCCCAGATCGCCGACCTCCTCTTTGCCAACAAAGTTGTCAAAAACAGCAAAAGCAACGCAATCGTTCTCGCTAAAAACAACATGCTTCTCGCCTCCGGAGTCGGACAGACTTCAAGAGTCGACGCACTCAAGCAGGCAATTGCCAAAGCTCAGTCGTTCGGGTTCGACCTCAATGGCGCTGTGATGGCTTCCGACGCGTTCTTCCCCTTCGCCGACTGCGTGGAGATCGCCCACAAAGCAGGAATCACATCTGTCATCCAGCCCGGCGGATCAATCCGTGACCAGGAAACAATCGACTATTGCAACGCCAACGGCATCGCAATGGTGACAACCGGAATCCGTCACTTCAAACACTAAATTTCCCCTCTGCATTCTCTCCTCCCTATTTTATCCACCAATAACAATTATGGGACTTTTTTCATTCAACAAAGAAATTGCTATTGACCTTGGAACGGCCAATACGATTATAATCCACAACGACAAGATTGTCATCGACGAACCCTCGATCGTGGCCATCGACGTCCGCACCGGCAAGCCTATTGCTGTCGGAAAGGACGCACAGCCGATGATGGGTAAGGAAAACGACAATATCCGCACCATCCGCCCGCTCCGCCAGGGTGTGATCGCCGACTTCAACGCAGCCGAAATGATGATCCGCGGACTCGTCGGAAAAGCAAGTTCAAAGAGCCGCTGGTTCAGCCCCTCAATGAGAATGGTTGTCGGAATCCCGTCCGGATCTACTGAAGTCGAGATCCGCGCCGTGCGCGACTCGTCGGAACATGCCGGCGGACGTGACGTCTACATGCTCTACGAACCCATGGCAGCCGCTCTCGGAATCGGAATCGACGTCCTCGCCCCGGAAGGAAACATGATCGTCGACATAGGCGGCGGTACAACCGAAATCGCCGTCATCTCCCTCGGAGGCATCGTCTCTAACAAGAGCATCCAGATCGCAGGCGACAACCTGACCGACGACATCCAGGAACACATGCGCCGCGTCCACAACGTCCGCGTCGGCGAACGGACCGCCGAGCTGATCAAAATGAACGTCGGCTCTGCTCTGACCGAACTCGACAACCCGCCGCAGGACTACATCGTACATGGTCCGAACGTGATGACCGCACTTCCGATGGAAGTCCCCGTATCATATCAGGAAATCTCCCACTGCATCGAACGCACGATCTCAAAGATCGAGACAGCCGTACTCGGAGCTCTGGAAATGACGCCGCCCGAACTCTATGCCGACATCGTCAAAAACGGCATCTATCTCGCAGGTGGAGGTGCATTGCTCCGCGGTCTTGACAAACGACTGACCGATAAAATCGGAATTCAGTTCCACGTTGCCGAAGATCCGCTGCTCGCAGTTGCGAAAGGAACTGGTGTCGCGCTGAAGAACATCGACAAATTCTCATTCCTCATCCGCTGATACTCTTCCACACGCGCGCCACTGACACAGAGTGACGCAATCCGAAGAAAGGCATTTCACGTATCGCCACGGATACGGAATTGCCTTAAGACACAAGAGGCTGCAATCCGAATCATTCCGATCGGTTCAGCCTCTTATCCCCTGTCGGACTCATCCGGCAGCCATTCCACCCGATCCGTCCTTAGTCATTCCGTCCGGCCATCATCAGGCCAGCGGAACGACAAGCCGGCAGACACTCATTCCCCGACATCCCCGGCCGGTCTCCGGCCGTCTGTCGTTTCCTGCACTTGCCGTCCTTAACCCTCAAGAGATCTCAATTAGAGAAAGTGAACACTCTGCTATATTTCTTACT
>JAIDJZ010000309.1 GCA_029051965.1 Paramuribaculum sp.
CTTCGGTTATCCCGAAAGGCTGGAGAAGCTAAACCGAATGGTTCATTCATCTGTGAAGCAGGATCTGCTCTCATGGAACAAATGCCTTGATCTTGCTTTTGTAGAGACTGCAATTCTATACACGAGCGGATTCGATGCTGTTGTAGATGCGGTTTGGGAAGTTGTCGCTCCGACTGAGATTAGAATTCAGCGTGTGAGCCATCGTAATCCAGCGCTGACGCGCGAGGAGATCTGCAAGCGAATTGATGCGCAAAAGACAGAATCTGCATCAGAGCGCCATGCCAATTCTTTCAGTATTGTCAATGACGGGCAGAGTCCTCTTCTGCCTCAGGTCGAGAAGCTTATCGAGTATGTCGCGATTACGGTCAGAAAATGAGTATAAGGCATTTGATTTTTGATTTTGATGGGACGCTGTATGACACGGCGCAGTCAATCGTGACAGTGATGAGGCTGACCGTTGAGCATCTCCGTCTGCCGGCAAAAACGGATCAGCAGCTACGTTCTGTCATAGGTCTTCGCCTTGAAGAGGTTGGAGGAGTCCTGTTCCCCGAGAAGGCTGAAAAGTCGATTGAATTCGCTGCTGTCTATCGTGAGATATATAAAACGCGGCCGAAAGTGCATCTCTCACATCCGTTTCCGGGAGTGATCGCGACGCTGTGTGAGCTGCAGAAGGCGGGATGCGATATGGCTATTGCTTCAAGCCGAAGCCGTCGGTCGCTTCTCGAGTTTATGGATGATCCTCTGTTCGGACCGTTTTTTAGGCTCGCTGTCGGCGGTGATGACGTTCGGTCGGGAAAGCCTGCTCCGGATGCGATTGAGCTTATATGCTCACGATTGAGATGGGATCCGGAGGAGACTCTGATGATCGGGGATGCCAGATTTGACTTGATGATGGGTAAGAATGCCGGTGTCCGTACTTGTGGCGTGACTTATGGCAATGGAACAACCGCTGAGATAACAGGCGAGAGCCCGGACTATATTATTGATGAATTCCGCGAATTGCTGCCGATTGTATTGAGCAGCTGAACTGATTCAATTGAAGATTAATCCAGACAGAAAAAAGCTGAATCGATTTGGCGATTCAGCTTTTTTCTGTCTGGATTAATCTGTCGGATTCTTTTCCGTCTCCGATATTTCGTCGGGAAGCGGCGGGGGCGTTTCTTCGCCATCGTCGGATTTAGTTTCTGAAGGAGTTTCTGTCGTCCCATTCTCGGATGAAACGGATTCTGGGATCTGTCGCGGCGATTCGCCGGCAGCGAGGATCTCCTCGGTTCTCGATGTCCAGGGGCGTTTGCCGAATATTTCTTCGACATCTTCAGTAAAGATAACCTCTCTTGAGATCAAGACTTCTGAGAGCTTGTTGTGTCCAGCCGCGTGTTCGCTGAGAATTGCTTTCGCACGCTCATACTGTTCGTTGATGATGCGTGAGACTTCTTCATCGATCATTCGGGCGCGCTCGTCGCTGTATGGTTTAGAGAAACCGTAGTCCTGTCCGCTCGAATCGTAGTAGCAGAGGTTAGGCAGTTTGTCGCTCATGCCATAGTAGACGACCATAGCATAGGCCTGTTTCGTCACTCTCTCAAGGTCATTGGCCGCACCTGTTGAAATTCTTCCCATGAAGAGTTCTTCAGCGGCTCGTCCGCCAAGAGTAGCGCACATTTCGTCGAGTATTGCCTGAGTCGGCGTGATCTGACGTTCTTCGGGGAGATACCAAGCCGCGCCGAGGGCTTTTCCGCGGGGGACAATCGTTACTTTGATAAGAGGGTTGGCAAACCGCAGATGCCATGATACGGTGGCATGGCCGGCTTCATGTATGGCAATGGAGCGTTTTTCCTCGTCAGTGGTGATTTTTGAACGTTTTTCAAGCCCTCCGACAATGCGGTCTACGGCGTCGATGAAGTCCTGACGTGTGACGGTCTTGTGGTCATGGCGAGCAGCGATAAGCGCCGCTTCATTACAAACGTTGGCAATCTCAGCACCAGAGAATCCGGGTGTCTGACGCGCGAGAAGATCCACATCTACCGATGTGTCTTTCTTGATTTTGCGCAGGTGTACGTTGAAGATAGCCACACGGTCATTCAGATCAGGGAGATCCACATAGATCTGACGGTCAAAGCGGCCTGCTCGCAGAAGTGCTTTGTCGAGGATGTCGGCGCGGTTTGTCGCCGCAAGGATGATTACACCGGAATTGGAGCCGAAGCCGTCCATTTCGGTAAGCAGCTGATTGAGGGTATTTTCGCGTTCGTCATTCGAGCCCATGTTCGGATTGCGTCCGCGGGCACGGCCAACGGCGTCGATTTCGTCGATGAAGACGATGCACGGAGCTTTTTCCTTGGCCTGACGGAACAGGTCGCGGACGCGCGATGCACCCACGCCGACAAACATTTCAACGAAGTCGCTACCCGAAAGAGAGAAAAACGGCACGTTGGCTTCGCCGGCAACAGCTTTCGCAAGAAGGGTCTTACCGGTTCCCGGAGGGCCCACGAGAAGTGCGCCCTTAGGAATCTTTCCGCCCAGATCTGTGTAGCGCTGTGGATTCTTGAGGAATTCGACGATTTCTTCAATTTCTGTTTTGGCTTCGGAGAGCCCAGCTACATCCTTGAAGGTGACTTTATCATCGTTGTCCTTGTCGAAGATTCTTGCTTTCGATTTGCCGACACTGAAGACTCCGCCGCCGGCACCGTCGCCACGTCCGGACATGCGACGCATCATCCAGATCCAGAAACCAATCAGCAGAAGGAACGGGCCGAATGACCAGAAATAGTTTGAAAAATCGCTTGAATTGTCATAGCTTACGCTTCCTTTGAACTTCCCTGAGGCTTTCCAAGCTTCGATGTCTCTTTCGATTTTATCCAGAGGGCCAATTTGAACAATCACCTGCGCCGGCAGTGATTTCTCTTTTTCGTAGTTAGGGAATACTTTGACAGCTTCGGCTTCGGTCAGAATGCCTTCTGCAGTATGCTTGCTTCCGTTTATGACGATTTTTTTCAATCCGCCATCAGTTGCTATCTGTTCGAATTGTGTATAGTCTTCGAGTTTTTTCTTATAGGGATCTTCGTCAAGCCAGAGAATCCCTAACAGTATTATAGAGATGATGGCATACATCCAGAAGATGCTGAACCGGAATGCAGGCTTTTTGGGTTTGGGGAGATTGTTTAATGCCATTTTATTATTGAGTGGGGCAAAATAATGACGAATTGATTATTGTGGGATGTTGGGCAACCGTATCAGTCGAGATCGGGGATCTCAGTGATCCTGGCGTCGCTCCAGAGCTCCTCGAGGTTATAACGTTCGCGTTCCTGCGGTAGAAAGACATGGACGAGGGTGTCGCCATAGTCGATCACGATCCATTGGGAATTCTGATAGCCGTCGTAGTTGTAAGGCTTGATGCGGGCGTTTTCAAGCAAATAGTCCCGCACGCTGTCGGCAATAGCCGAAACCTGCATGGTGCTTGTGCCTTCGCAGATAATGAAGTTTGAAACTCCTGACGATTCGATGTCGGACAGATCGACAAGTGTTATCTTGCGGCCTTTGCGTTCCTGAATGCCTTCAATGACAAGGCGGGTCACGTCAGATGGTGTGATAGCTGATGAATTGTTCATTTATATGATTAGGATTTCAAATAACAAATTTAGTAAAAGAAACTGTTCTTTACTATAAAAGAAACAAATTTCGTGCCAAAAAGATTAATTTTCACTGATTATTCAAAGCGCAGCGATTTCACGGGAGAAAGTGAGGATATCAGACACGACGGAACTATGAGAATCAGGGTTGAGACGATGACAACACATACATTGAGGATTATGACAGGCCAGACTGTCAGATCCATCGGAACAAAATCCAGATAGTATGCGTCGGGGTCCAGCGGCAGGGTGTGGTAGCGGTTCTGCAGAAGTATGATGCCGATTCCGAGAATATTCCCTATCAGGAGGCCTCGCAGAACAAGTCGCTGTATCATGAAGATGAAAATTGCCCGGATCTGTCGGTTGGTAGCACCGAGGGCTTTGAAGAGTCCGATCATCCTTACGCGTTCCAGTACAATGATGAACAGACTTGAAACCAGTGTGAATCCTGCGACGCAGGCCATCAGGATAATAATGACCATGACGTTGGTGTCGAGAAGATTCAGCCAGTTGATATATGTCGCACACTGCTGAAGCATGTTGTCGATGCGATAGATCCCTTCAGATTGTCCTTCATTGGCATACATCTGTCTGAGACGGTTCTGCAGAAGATTCTCGTAGAGCGATGCGGAAAGCTCAGGAATCCGGTCGGTTTCAATGCCCCGGACCTCTACGGCGGTGCCTGAAATAGAGTCGAGAGCAAAGACATCCTGCAGGACGCCGATCGGGACAAACGCCATGAGCCTGTCGAAATCTTCAAAATGGGTGTCATAGATGCCGCCGACCTTCAGTTTGCGCGAACGGAGAGTGTTGCCGTCAAAAAAATGGGTGAGCAGGCTTTCTCCGCAATCTATTCCGAGAGCCTGTGCGGTTGATTTGGAAATGACAACGACCCGGGTTGTGTCGGCTTGCTGTACAGGAGTAGTGCCTGCGATCAGGTGTTCTGCTGCAAACTGCCAGTCGGCCTTCTGCAGCCCGTGAAGGACCACGCCCTGGAAAGCACTGTCTGTCTTGAAAACAGCCGGCTGGTTTATTGTCAGTCTTATATCCGCATCCGGAATGGTCTTCCGGATAGATTCTTCGAGGTCGGATGTCAGTCGGAGGGGAAAAAGCTGGTTCTCATCTGCGGAGGGAAGAGGCGGCAGAACAGATATTTGCGGATTGAATCCGGAGAGCGTGTCAATTATCTGATTCTTGAACCCTCTGACAACAGAAACTGAGAGCAACATTATTATGAACGAGACCGCAATTCCCGCCACAGCGATTGTAACGCCGGCTGAAGAGGTTTTGGTCTCGTTTTTAAAACTAAGTCTCCGTCCAATAAAAGTTGGCAGGCTCATTGGCTCGTATGCTATTCTGTTGTGCGGCCCGGATAGGCTTTAAGCGCAGCTGCCAACACTTTCAGCGCGCGGGCAAGATCCTCGCGTTTCAGCACGTATGCCATTCGAACTTCGTTGCGTCCCATACCCGGAGTCATATAGAATCCGGATGCCGGAGCCATGAATACTGTCGCGCCTTCATATTCGAATTCGCGCAGACACCATTCGCAGAAGCGATCAGCGTCATCGACCGGCAGGCTCACTACTGTATAGAATGCGCCCATCGGGATCGGAGAATAACATCCAGGAATGCGGTTGAGTCCGTCGATAAGGTATTTTCTGCGCTCCACATATTCGTTATAGGTCATGAGCATATACTCTGACGATGCGTCAATGGATGCTTCGGCAACGATCTGGCCCAACAGGGGCGGACTGAGGCGTGCCTGACAGAATTTCATGACGTTCTTTTTCAGTTCGGCGTTTTTGGTGATTAGTGCGCCGATTCTTATACCGCATTCGCTATAACGTTTCGAAACTGAGTCGATCAGTACAACCTGATCTTCGATCCCGGGAAGGTGGAATGCGGAAATGTATGGAGCACCTGTGTAGGTGAATTCGCGGTAGACCTCGTCGGAGAATAGGAACAGATCGTATTTTCTGACAATGTCACGAATCTGGTTCATCTCCTTCTGGGTGTAGAGGTAGCCGGTCGGGTTGTTCGGGTTGCATATCAGGATGCCCTTGGTCCTTGGGGTGATCAGTTTTTCAAAATCCGCGACAGGAGGCAGGGCAAAACCCTGATCGATCGTAGAGGGTACTGTGACGATTTTTGCTCCAGCCGAGATGGCGAAGGCCATGTAGTTGGCGTAAGCGGGCTCGGGAACAATAATTTCGTCTCCGGGGTCGAGACATGCCATAAATGCAAAGAGCACAGCTTCGCTGCCGCCTGTTGTCACGATGATGTCATCTGCCGTGACATCAATGTTGAACCGATGGTAGTAGTCCGCGAGCTTGTTGCGGAGCGAAAGAAGACCCTCCGACGGACTGTACTCAAGGATTTTCCGGTCGATTTTCTTTAATGCGTCGAGGCCTTCCTGCGGAGTCGGCAGGTCGGGTTGTCCGATGTTCAGGCGGATAACCTCAACGCCGCGCTGTTCAGCTTCGCGGGCCAGAGGCACGAGTTTTCTAATCGGTGATGCGGGCATTATCTGTCCGCGCTCTGATATGGTAGGCATTGTATTTTTCAGATAGAGGATAAATACTTATGTGACGCAACGGTTCAAAATCGTGCGGTTCGCTATGCAAAGATAGCGATAAATAGGAAAGCAGCAAAATTTTGCTAACCATAATAAGGTATTGCCGGCAGTGCTGTCAAGAGAGCCGCTGACCATCCTTTTGAAATCCGAACGCTGTATCTTCGATATTGTTCGCTCTGCTGTCGGGCTGATGATGTGCTGAATGTAAGACAGGCCGACGAGTCTTTTCGCCGGCCTGTCAGAAGGTTCTAAAAATCCCAGTGATCAGCTTAATGCTTCGATCGCTTTAGTCAGGTTGTCGATTTTGGCTTCGGCATCGCTGAGTTTGCGACGCTCGGCTGCGACGACAGCTTCAGGAGCATTGTTGACGAAACGTTCGTTTGAAAGTTTCTTAAGAACAGAGGCCTTAAAACCTGTCATGTATTCAAGGTCTTTCCTGAGTTTTGCAATTTCTGCGTCTTTGTCGATGGAGCCTTCCAGCGGAACGTTGACTTCGGTCACTCCGACAATAAAAGATGCCGCGGCGGGATTCTTTTCAGCGTTGTGGTTGATGGTTTCGCAGTTGGCCAGCTTGCAGATGGCAGCGTCCTGAGCTTTATCCCACGAACCGATGACGTTGATGGTCAGGGTGTCTTTATTGGGGATGTTCTTGACGGCGCGAACGTTGCGGATTCCGTTGACAACTTCTTTTGCATGTTCCATCAGGGAGATTATATTGCTGTTGACTTCAGCAGCCTCAGGAGTGCGGGCATACATGATTGACTCTCCGGGGCGGCGCTCAGCCAGATGCTGCCATAATTCCTCAGTTATAAACGGCATGAAGGGGTGAAGCAGACGGAGAAGCGAATCGAAATATCCTACCGTGGCGTTGAACGTATTGCGGTCAATGGGTGAGCCATACTGGGGTTTGACCATTTCAAGATACCATGAAGAGAAGTCGTCCCAGAAGAGTCGGTAGATTTCTTTCAGTGCTTCCGAGATGCGGAATTTAGCCATGAGGTCATTGATTTCCGCAACTGCAACGCTGAGTTTCGACTGCATCCATTCGATTGCGAATCGCGCAGATTCGGGCTGGTTCGCGGTTTCGCTTACTTCCCATCCCATGACAAGACGGAACGCGTTCCATATCTTGTTGGAGAAGTTACGGCCGGTTTCACAGAGTCGGGTGTCGAAAAGGATGTCGTTTCCGGCAGGCGCGCTGAGCATGATGCCGACACGCACGCCGTCGGCACCGTAGTCGGCAATGAGCTGGAGCGGATCGGGTGAGTTTCCAAGCTGTTTCGACATTTTGCGGCCGATTTCGTCGCGGACGATTCCGGTAAAGTAAACATTGTTGAACGGCTGTTTGCCCATGAATTCATATCCGGCCATGATCATTCTGGCGACCCAGAAGAAAATGATGTCGGGGCCGGTCACAAGCGTTGTGGTCGGATAGTAATAGTCGATTTCTTTGTTGCCGGGATCGAGTATGCCGTTGAAGAGAGAAATCGGCCAGAGCCATGATGAGAACCATGTGTCGAGGCCATCCTCTTCCTGACGGAGATCCGAGAGCGAGAGGGCAGGGTCTTTTTCGCGAGCCAGCGAAAGTGCTTCTTCTTCGGTTTCGGCAACAACGAAAGATCCGTCGGGCAGATACCAGGCAGGAATGCGGTGGCCCCACCAGAGCTGGCGCGAGATACACCAGTCGCGGATGTCGGTCATCCAGTGGCGATAGGTGTTCTTATATTTTTCGGGCATGAATCTGCGGATGTCATCCTCGACTGATCACAGAGCTGGGCTGGCG
>JAIDJZ010000031.1 GCA_029051965.1 Paramuribaculum sp.
GTTGCAGAGGATGAGTCGCTGGGGCTGACGGCGGGCGCGTTGTCGCTCGAGGTGGGCTACGGCGCGTCGGGCGTGGGGGTGCAGGCGATAGCCGACCCAGCGTTCGAACTGGGCGGCGTAGTCGCGGCGGAAGAGGTGGCGCGGGCGGGGCGGTATGTATGGGCGTCTTTGCAACATATCGCCGCAAAGATAGAGCTGGATCTCGGGAGTTGGTTGCCAAATTCAATATTAGGGCGGTTCGTGATGATGGCTCATCTGCGTCTTAGTGGCGGTTCGTGATAACGGCCCGTCTGCGGCGTTGCTTACGGCACTCAAGCTCGGTCACGGACGCCAGTCCGCTCCCTCGCTTTCGGCCTTAGCGCCTTGCATCCAAACCGTTCTGACGAACCTTAGGGCGATCCGTGATAACGGCTCATCTGCGGCGTCGTCGAAGGGATGAGCACTCAGTCATTGACTGTTGTTAACTCCTTCGTCCTCACCCTCCGTCTCCTAGCATCTGAACCGTGCTTCCTAAATGGTTCAAAAAGAATTCGGGAAATAATTTAAGTTAAAAAGATTTAAATATAGAGGCGATATTATGAAAATTATTCAAAAAAGATTGTAATAAAACAAAATTGACAGTATATTTGCGGCAGACCTTGAAATGCCTTAAAAATACCAATCCCACAATAAATTACAACCATGAGACACTTGATTTTCTTTTTTGCGGCAACGGCATTGGCCGCCTATGCTGACATCAGCATCAAGCCGGGTCGCTTTACGGTGGGTCCTCAGATAACTTCAGCGGATTCAGTCTTTGAGCTTACTGTCAGTTGTCAGGGCGGGTTCATAATGCGCCATCCCTCCAAGCGTGACGGAGTCTTTAAAATCCATCTTCCATCAGGACCTGATACGGCAGAATTCCGTTCGCCGTCAATCTCGGGCAACGGAGGGGTCATGAGTCTTTATTATGAGGCGTATCAGAAAAAACAGTCATTGAACTGCGGCAACATTTATCAGATGTCGGATGAACGTAGCAAAGAGGATATAAATGATCTGCCGGGGGTCCTTGGTCTGCTGACTGAATCAATTGATCCCGTCGGACCGATGAAATCGCGCAGCAGTGGTGACGCTATGTCTTCAACCATGAAGCAGACATCGCTGTATGCCTCTATCGCACCGTCATCGGTTGTCGAAGCCGATGGAGATACCGCGATCAATTATTCGGAGATAATACCCGCACTGATCAAATCGGTTCAGGAACTTAACGAACTTGCAGACCGGCAGGATGCAGTTATTGAGAAACTAAAGAATGAGATTACGCTAAAGAAGCAGGCTGTTCAGTCGTCTGCAAGGATCAGATCATGCTCACCTAACCCGGCGCAGGATAATATTTCCGTTGCGATAGAGATAGGAGAAACTATTGCAGGTCTAAGGCTTTCGATGGCAGATGTCGGAGGAAACCGCTGCCTGAGTCAGGATCTCGGAGATAATAATAATGTGACACTGTCAGTCGGACATCTTCCCCGGGGCATCTACCATCTGATCCTCTCCACCGACGCAGAAGTCTATGACACTTACCGCATCATTTTAAATTAGAACGCCATGAAAAGAATACTCACACTGATAACGGCCATAGCCATGAATCTCGGCGTTATGGCGCAACTGTCATATACAGACGGCCTGTTCCATCTGTCTAAAGATTGCAATTATTTCAGGCAGACCCCGGGTTTCTATGTCGACGGATATAACGGACTGATACTGCATTCGGCGGGATCATGGCTTAAGATAGATCTCACCAAAGAATATACCGCGATCTCCGGAAGCATGGATTTCATAAATCTTTATGATGCAGATACTGGAACGTATGGCACTCTGTTTGTTCAGGAGATCTACAACATGAATGACTACGGCAATATCCCTTACTCATTAACGGATGACAGCGAACTGAACGTCGGAAACAAGATCAGAGCCCTCCGTCCGGTCAGCTACCGCTGGAAGCCGACTGCAGAAGCCGAGAGCACGGACAATCTCCGGCTGAGAAGCGGCGAACACTACGGTTTTATCGCTCAGGAGATAGCGGAAATCTATCCGGAACTGGTCGCTTATGATGACTACGGCAACATGATGGTCAATTACATCGGTTTGATCCCGATTCTTATACAGTCACTGAAAGAGACGGAAGAACGCGTAGACCGTCAGACTCTTGAAATAGAGGCACTGCTTAGCGAAAAAACATTACTCGAAAAAGAAAACGTAACCAACAAACTGTCACAGCCATGAAAAGAACCGCATTAACAGTCACATTCCTTGCGCTTTTCGCCGCATTGTTTTCGCTTCCGGCAGGCGCACAGCTGAAGTACAGAGCCGGCGAGTCGCTGTCGATGGGAGTCGATTTTCCGGACCCGAACTACGGAATCACGGCCGGCGGCTACCAGCTGCTTCAAATCTACGGGCCCGGATCGATGTTTTATGCTAATACAAACCATACGATGTGCTATCTCCGCGGCACGGGCTGGAACGTCTTATTTTTCAATAGACAGAATAAGAAATATAATGATGTGCGTGCGGGATACGTACTGACGTTCGCACACGGAGAGATTTATGACACATGGGTAGACCCGGCGTACACGTCGTCTGTGCTGAAATCACTTCGTCCCGTAAGTCTCGCTGCTCCGGCTTATGCGTCACCGGCAACGCGGATGATGGCAGAAGAAGCGGAGACAACCGGCTATGGATTCGTTGCGTCAGAAGTGGAGGCGGTTTTGCCGAAAGCAGTTATTGTCGATGATGAGGGCAATAAACTGATCAATTATTCGGCCTTTCTGCCATTGGCAACCCGATCGATCTCAAACATCTATCAGAAAATCCGGGAAAACAGTGAAAAACTCAGCCGGCTCGAATCACAGACAGAATAATCCAATACCATCAAAAACGTTAAGAACATGAAGGCTTTTCTATATACCCTGCTCACACTGATATTGGCTTCGCCGCCGGTATTGGCCCAGACTTTTGAATTCACTTTCAACAGAGACGACTTTGAAATCAGCATATCCGACAATGTCGCGGAGATCCACAGCAAGAGTTCCGATTATTTTACAACTTCGAACCCTACCGGTCCGGTGCTTCCGGTCATGATGAAAAAGGTTCTGAACCCTTCGGGGCATTCAGTTTCGGATGTAGATATCAAAGTCTCGAAAACACTTATCGCGTCAGATGTCTATATGGATGCGTGCGGCGAATTCACCACTACGGACACTCCGGTCACAGCCGAACTGAAAGAGCCGGGGTTCGCCACGGCATCAGAAACAGATGCCGTGAGTCTGATGTCCGGCGAAAGCGATCAGAACGGCTTCAGCTTTTCCTATTACAGTCTCAAGCCATTCCTCTATGATGCGGAGTCGCGGAATCTATATTTTGTTTCATCCGTATCGTTTACTCCGGTTTTCGAGAGTCGCAAATCCAGATCGACAGATTCGGGATCGACAAAGATTCTGCGTCCCGAAATGGTTGATTTTTCCGATGCTCTGAATGATTCGGCGATTGAGAGCTATCAGCAGACAATCACAGCATCGCGAGCCGTACAGCAACAGAATGAGACTATCGACTACCTGATTGTTACAGAAACATATTTTGTCGGTGGCTTTTCGGAATTTGTCAGGTGGAAACGCCAGAAGGGGTTAAACGTTAAGGTGATAACGCTTGACGAGATAGACTTGCTCTATCCCGAAATTGGCAATAGACCATTAAGGATCAAAACATATATAAATAAGCTCTATAAGGAGAACAATCTGACTTATGTGCTTCTTGGAGGTACGCCTTTGATAGTTGATCGAGTCCCCTGCAAGGTTAACATACAAGGTCACGAAGCGTCCGACGGCAAGTTGGATTCAGATACCTATTATTCATGCTTGAGCGACGGATATAGCTTTGACTGGGACGGAATCCGTGATCATACCAATGGATCTATTGATAATATTGATCTGGGTCCGGATATATTTCTCGGTAGATTGCTCGCAAATGATCCCGGAGAGGTAGGAATTGCCTGTAAGAAGATTATAGATTATGAAAAGGGCAGTTTTCCGGATGACAGGATTAATAAAATCCTATTGGGTGGTGCCGCCGGCGAAGAAGACGGTGATAATCCGAAAGAAGGAGAAAAGAGCTATCGGCATAAAAGAGGCGAAACAACAGACAGACTTTATCTAAAGCCTTACGGGCTGCAGGCATCATACATATTTGATACAACCGAATCTCCTAAGTTTACTTCCGACGAATTGGTTTCAGAGATGAACAAAAACTATCATTTCATAAACACAGACTGTCATGGCATGGCTGATGGCTGGTTATGTTGCAAGAGAGATGAAGATGAAGAAAAAGATTATTTTACCAATGATAATATAGGATCACTTTCAAATATACCGGCAATAGTTACAACAACAGCATGTCATACTAATGATTTTAGAGGTGATACAAAAAGTATCGCTCCGAATGGTTCGCGGTTATCTTATCTTATGGTATCACATGAAGATAAAGGATGTGTTGCTTACATCAGCAGTTCCGGACTTGGATGGAAGATTGGAGGCAGTGCTGAGATTGCTTATTCTTCTCTATATAATGCGATGTTCTACAAGACGCTGTTCAGTTATTCAGAACGAGCGCATGGGAATGTACTGTCGCGCATACATAATCGGGTAATCACAGATTTAGTGAAAATTAAAGATCAGAATAGACCATCAGTTCAGGGTATTTATAGATACCTCTTTTTGGGGATAAATGTTTCGGGAGATCCCTCGATGACACTATTTACCGAGAGCCCCAAAACAATC
>JAIDJZ010000310.1 GCA_029051965.1 Paramuribaculum sp.
AAGATACAGGTCTATGGTAAAGTTCCCGATATCCTTCGCCGCATGCGGCCCTACGAGAATCTGACGGCTCCGGTTCTGTCTCTGCCGAAACTGCCGAAAAGCAAAAAGGTTTTTGACAATTCCAAGGTGACAGACCACCATGCAATTATTCCGACAGGGGAGTCTCCGGATTATCTTGCCGGGAATGAAAAGCTGATGTATCATCTTATTGCCAGACGCTTTATCGCGGCATTCTATCCCGATTGCATTTTCAGCTCAACGACGGTCCTGGCCTCTGTTGGAGATTTCGGATTCAAGGCAACCGGTAAAACAATTCTGTCGCCCGGTTGGAGAGAAATCTATCTGAAAGATAAAAAAGAAGAGAAGGACAAGGAGTCTGATTCAATTCTGCCGGTCTTCACGGTTGGTGAGTCGGGTCCGCATAAACCTGAGCTATTGAAAAAAGCGACTCAGCCACCGAAATTCTATACTGAGGGTACGCTCTTGCGTGCGATGGAAACGGCAGGCAAAACCATAGATGATGAAGAGCTCAGGGACGCCATGAAGGAAAACGGCATAGGACGGCCTTCGACAAGAGCAACCATAATCGAGACGCTTCACCGTCGCCACTACATCTGTCGCGACAAGAAAAACATCAAGGCTACGCCTGCCGGAATCGATCTGATTTCACTCATTAGCGTAGAGCTTCTGAAGAGCGCGAAGCTGACCGGTATCTGGGAAAATAAGTTGCGGCGCATTGAGAAAGGCAGCTATGACTCTCGCGAGTTTATCGGAGAGCTGAAGCAGATGATCAGCGAGATTGTCGTGCGAGTTCTCAGCGACAACTCTAACCATAGGATTATCACGGATCAGAAAAGCGATTCCGGATCAACAGCCGTAAAAGAACCGAAAAAAAACCGTGAAACGAAGCCGAGAGCAAAGCCGATAAGAAAATTCGAGCAGGTTGTCTGTCCGCAGTGTGGAAAAGGCCATATAATCAAAGGGCGAACCGCATTCGGGTGCTCTTCCTATAAAGAGGGTTGTGGCATGATTCTGCCGTTCGAGTCCTATCCGGCGGATCTGACACCGGCTAAACTTAATAAAATGATACAGAAGAATTATGGCAAAAGTTGAAATGCTTCCGGTTGTTGATGAGAACGGCACTGTTGTAATGGCGGCCGAACGCTCCCGCTGTCACGGTCCGGAACGATTGCTTCATCCCGTGGTCCATCTGCATGTCTTCAATCCTTCAGGAGAACTACTGCTCCAGCGTCGGTCAATGTCCAAGAAAATCCAGCCCGGAAAATGGGACACGGCAGTCGGCGGCCATGTCGATTATGGCGAATCTGTAGCTGAAGCCCTCCGACGGGAGGCCGGAGAAGAAATCGGACTGAACGGCTTCATTCCGGAGCCGATTGCGTGCTATCTTTTTGAGAGTCAGGTCGAGCGGGAACTTGTCAATTCATTCCGCACAGTCGTTTCTTCGGATTTTATCCCGCAGCGTGAAGTGTCTGACATCGACGAACTTCGGTTTTTTACCGCAGCTCAGATCGAGGAGATGATAGAGAGCGGAGACGTGACACCTAATTTTGCCCTTGAATACAGAAAGTATATTCTCTGAGGGATTCGTACGGCACTCTCAGAACAGATAGATTATGAAATCTGTTTGACTGTTATGAATAGCCAGTTGATAAACGACATACTTCAGATTGGAGGCGTGGTCATTGTGCTTGGGGCTTGCCTCTGGTGGATAGCGCGTCGCTGTCTCCGAAAGGACACTCCTTCATGTCATACAGACTCAGATGACCCCTGCAGCGAGTGCAGTCTTATCAGTCATTGCAGGAAAAAATCCGACGCGAAACCGAGACGAAACAATCAAACGCCATAAAGACGCTATCACGGCTCATTTGCGGTTCATGCGTTTCAACAAATTGTAAGAGGGAACAATTCCGAGTTCACCGGCTTTGCTAAGGTCGGACGATCCTGCCGCACGGTTGCCGAGCTGGAAATAGGTATATCCCCTATTGTAGAAAGCCTCTCCGAAATCCGGTTTTAGTTTAAGGGCCTTGTTGAATTCATCAAGTGCTGAAGCATAGTCTCCGGTTTCTGCAAGAACCACCCCTTTGTTAAAGTGAGCCACAGCCATGTTGGGCGAAAGTCGGATAACTGTGTCAAGATCATTCAGAATTTCCTGAACTTCGGCGCGGAGCGACGGTGGTGTCATGTTCCGGTTGTTGTCGGCCGGCACACTCGTGCTTTTTGCGATGCGGTCGCGGACATTGGCACGCATCAGATAGGCAGCGGTGAAATCCGGCGCAGCTTCTATCGCACGGTTTAGATCAGTCATGGCTGCCTGGAAGTTTCTGACAGTGATCTGATCCATTGCACGACCGAAATAGTCGATTGCGCGCGGACTGTGAGTTGCAAGATATGAGTTGTAATACTCGATCGACTGGAAATGGCGGTTGATTTCATCCGGATCAGTCAGACTATACTCATGGTTCGTCACCTGCAGCAGGTATCTCAGTGCATGGGTGCGGTTCAGCTCATCGACCTCCTTCAGATAGTCTCCGGTCGGTTTTAGTTCGGTAGGAGAAGTGTAGTAAGTGATCGTAAACATCGGCTCAAGCTCGATTGTGACACTCTGGTCCTGTACTTTTCCGCGGATATTCTTGTTGTTGAATTCACGGTCGACGGTAGCATTGTCTGAAACGGTCAGCAGTGTTGAGAACTGGCTGGCCACAGCATCTTCAGAATCTGGGTCGAAGGCATCCTCGGCAGAAGATGCGCGGTCGAGAATACGGCTTGGGTCGATAAGATTCTGCAATCCCTCTTTGGCTTTCTGGCGTTTTGCAAGAGCGATCGACTTGTCAAGGTCGGACTGAGAGGCTTTCATGCCCATGCTCTTCTTTACGTCATAGCGCAGAAAATAAGCCAGGGCAAAATTCGGAATCTCGTCGATGACGCGGTTTATGTCGTCGAGAGCCAGTTTGAGATCGCCGATCTCCCGATATAGCATGGCACGATTGAACAGCGCACGATACTCTTTTGGACGAAGCAGGAGAACTTGCGAGAGGTCATCGATAGCTCTGTTGTAGTCATGGACTTCCATTCGAAGCAGCGCGCGGTTATAGACTGCAACGAAGTTTGTCGGTTCGAGTTGCAGCGCATAGTCATAGTCGCTCATGGCTCCGATGTAGTCGTCAAGACGGTAGCGGATGAAAGCACGGTTGATATAGTAGCCGGCAAATCGGGGCTGAAGTCTGATCGCGTCATTCATGTCGGCCAGAGCCTGGGAATAATCTTCATTGCGGTGGATGGCTATATCAGCTCTCATCAGATAGCCGTTCACGCTGTTCTTGTTGATCGAAAGGGCTTTCTCAATATCTTCAATAGCACCTATCGTATCAGCCTTCTCCAATCTCATTTTTGCCCGTCCGAGATAACCCCCGTCAAAGCCGGGATGGGCTTTGAGTAGCTGTGCGAAACTTTTCTCGGCATTATCGTAATCTTTTGAGGACTCCTGAGCGAGAGCCATGTTGTAAAGAATACCCTTGTTTTCCGGAAGAAGAGTCAGCGCATGCGCATAGTCAGCGATCGCGAGCGAATCCTGTCCCAGGTTCTGGCGTATTACTCCGCGCAGTTCATAGGCGTCGGTAATAAACGGGTTCCGTTCGATTGCCATCGTGACATCCTGGTCCGCGCCCCTGAGGTCGTCGAGATTGAATTTCGCAAGTGCACGGAAAAAATAGGGCTGGGCCAGATATGGTTTTGCCGAGATGACCTGGTTGAAATATTGAATTGAGACAACATAGTCCTCAAAATAAAGCGCGTTGCGGCCGATCTGCATGACCTGATCGGTGTTGATCTGAGCTTTTGAGCCCGTAATACCTGCAATGATGAGAAGGAGAGTTATGAGATGGCGGTTCATTAAGTCTGATTCCTTTCTAAATAAAAAACAAATTTAGCGAATTATCGCAGATCTGTCATAATTTTATTCTTAAAACTATTTAATTGCATCACACCTCTGACTCGACTTGGCGTTTACAATATTTGGAGAGACCCGTATTATAAAATTTTCGTAACTTTGCATTATGGCAGATAAAGAAAAAATAGTAGTGATCGGAGGCGGTTTCGCCGGACTGAGTTTAATAAAGCATCTTGATAAGGACCGGTTTGATGTGACACTGGTCGACCGCAATAATTTTCATAGTTTTCCGCCATTGTTCTACCAGATTGCCTCCAGTGGCGTTGAGCCCGGGAGCATTTGTTTCCCATTCCGGCGTGAGATTCGTCGAGGAAAAGCAAAAGGCGTCAATTTTCGGCTCGGGGAAGTCAAATCAATCGACTACCGGGAGAAAACAGTCACAACGCAATATGAGACAATCAGTTTTGATCGCCTCGTTATTGCTGCAGGGACAACGAATAATTTTTTCGGCAATGACGATCTGATCAAGTATGTCTATACGCTCAAAAGCACCGCTCAGGCAATGAGAATGCGCGATGAAGTCCTTGACCGGCTCGAAAGGGCTTCCATCGCACCATCGTCCGAAGAGCGCCGGCGGCTGTTGAGTTTCGTTGTGATCGGCGGAGGGCCTGCAGGAGTTGAAATCGCAGGAGCCTTAGGTGAAATGAAGCGTTTTATTGTTCCACGCGAGTATCCGTCGATTTCTCAGGATGAGGTGAGCATTATTCTTCTGGAAGGCTCCGGCTCGCTGCTCGGAGCGATGAGTGAGAAATCGCAGGCAGACGCTCAGAAATATCTGCAACGCCTTATGGTCGATGTGCGGCTCAACTGCCTGATGAAATCCTATTCTGAGAATATTGTTACACTGTCGGATGGCTCCGGCATATATTCCGGAATGGTCATCTGGACAGCCGGAGTTTCCGGGCAGCCAATCGCAATGGAGAATGCCGGCGACGTCATGGGACGCGGGTATCGTGTGAAAGTAGACCCCTTCAGTCGCGTTGTGGGCTACGATGACATCTTCGCAATCGGCGACATGTCGCTAATGGCCACTGACGAAAATCCGAAAGGCCATCCCCAGCTCGCACAAGTGGCAATCCAGCAGGGGCGACATCTTGCAGCGCAACTCAACTCCGGACGCTTCGACACCCCGTTTAACTATAAGGATAAAGGCACCATGGCCACTGTCGGGCGTGATATGGCCGTAGCGGATCTCGGGAAGACTCATTTTTCGGGATTCTTCGCATGGATACTCGGGATGTTCATCCATCTGATCTCGATTCTCGGCATGAGGAATAAAATCAGCGTTCTGATCGATTGGGTATGGGCCTATTTCAGTTATGGAACTTCGCTTCGACTATTGCTCCACACATCCCGCTGGCCGCTGCGTTCCCGTTGGGGTGAACGCTGATCTGATCGGTCACGTTTGCAGAAACTGTAAGCTCGCGCAAGTCTTGCAGAATAATTAAAAAATAAGTACCTTTGCAGCGACAGCCGGACATTTCGTCGCTCGCCGTCTCGTGCGGCGTGAGGAAAGTCCGGGCAACACAGAGCACCATATTTCCTAACGGGAAGCTATCGGCGACGGTAGAGTAGTGTGACAGAAAATAACCGCTCCGTCTCTTGATGGAGTAAGGGTGAAAAGGCGAGGTAAGAGCTCACCGGGCAGCATAGCAATATGTTGCGCCGCACATCTTATGGGTTGCAAGGCCAAGTATACCGGCATCTAAGGGTTGCTCGCCCATTGTCGGGGGGTAGGCTGCTAAAACCGTATGGCGACATGCGGTTCAGATAAATGACGAAACGTGAGGCGATCCGTTCGCCTTGCCGACATAACCCGGCTTATCGTCCGGCTGTCTTTTTTTAATTTCACAGCTATGATAATCAATTCAGCACGCTTTGTAATAAGCAATTCAGACGTCAGGAAATGTCCTGACGAGCAACGCCACGAATATGCTTTCATCGGTCGCTCTAATGTTGGCAAATCCTCGCTCATTAACATGCTGACTGGCAGAAAGAGTCTTGCGATGACATCTTCGACTCCCGGAAAGACTATGTTGATAAACCATTTCATGATCAATGATGAGTGGTATATCGTCGATCTCCCGGGTTATGGCTACGCCCGTAGAGGGAAAGAGGGCCGTGAGAAAATTCAGAAAATCATTGAAAGCTACATCCTTAATCGCAGCCAGATGACGACCCTGTTTCTTCTGATCGATTCGCGCCACGAACCGCAGAAGATCGACATGGAATTTATTGAATGGCTCGGAGAAAACGGCGTGCCGTTCAGCATCGTGTTCACAAAGGCCGACAAGCTCGGCAAAGTTGCCTGCAAGCGCAACATCGCGTCATATTGCAGCCACCTGCTCGAAATGTGGGAAGAGCTGCCGCCGGTTTTTGTGACGTCATCTGAAACCGGCGAAGGTCGCGAGAACCTGCTCGATTACATTGAACAGCTCAACCGACTTCCGTTGGAATAATAGTCGGCAGACGCGTTCAACAAAAACGGCCGTACTTGTGTTATAGGAATAACATATCTGCAAATTATTCTAATTCTTATAACACACAAAATTATGGAAGAAAAGAAAAAACGCTGTTGCTGTGGCAAAAAAAACAGACAGTCCGGCAAATCAGCTTCTCAGGAATTTCCGGGCGTAGCAGTCAACAAAGCCGATGACAATGTCAATTCCGTGGCATTGGAAAAGGAGCGGACGCGTACCCTCAACAACAATCCGCGAAACAACGATCTCTGATCGCGCTTAGGTTGTTAGATGAATTATCCAGGCAGCAGCTTTCCAGATTGAAGGGAAAAACTGCTGCCTGTTCAATATGTCAGATTAACTGTATATAGCAAACGCTATGATAATCCGAAAATGCACCCCCGACGAATATCCATTGCTTGCTGAAGTGTGGGAGCGTTCAGTGAGAGCGACTCACACATTCCTCTCCGAAGAGACGATATCGGAAATTAAAGATGAGCTGATCCCATCTTATTTTCCAATGGTAGAAATCCATGTGGCCGTCGACGACAGTCTTGTCATGGGATTCATCGGCGTGGCAAAAGATCGGATCGAAATGTTGTTTGTCGACAGCTGCTGTCAGGGCAGTGGAGTCGGTTCCGCACTGATTGAGTTTGCTATAGAACAGGGGGCCGTTGAGGTTGATGTCAACGAGCAAAATCCTAAGGCCTGGAAATTCTATGAAAGCAAGGGGTTTCGGGTCATCGGTCGTGATGAGACCGATGACGCCGGCAGACCGTACCCGATACTGCATCTGTCATTATAGGGAACTATCCGAAGCCGCAGGATTTTCAAGAACGCTCACGTGTTCGATCCGAACGTCATCTGTCAGCTCGAAATATGTGGCCGGATTTGTGTGATGATAGCGGAATCCGCATTTTTCCTGTGCTCGACGAGATTTTTCATTGCCGTCGAAATAGCCGCACCACAGCCGCTTCAAACACAGTTCTTCAAATCCATACCGAATCACTCGCTCCATCGCTTCTGGAATCAGACCGCGCCCCCAGAATGGCACACCGATCCAATAGGAAATCTCGCCTTCGTCATCGTCGATAGGGAAATTGCTCTTTCTGCCCCTTATGAGTCCGATACAACCGATTGCTGTATCGTCCGGTTTCAGGGTGACAGCGAAGACACCCTCTTGCGAGAACACAGTCTTTATGATCTCAAGGCTTTCCGCAACACTCCTGTGAGGTGGCCATCCAGCAATCGGTCCTACATTTTCATCCGATGCATAAACGAAGAGGTTTTCAGCGTCGTCTTCTCTCCACGGCCTTAAAACAAGTCGGTCGGTTTCCTGTATCATTTTCGTATCATAGCGCGGTTAAACGCTGCAAATATACGAATTTCTTTGCGAACAGAAGAACATGACATTGACGATCTCAGTGAAACGAATTGAAGATGTGTCTGTAACCGCAACTCGTTTTTTGAGTGATAGCAACAGTCGGTGTTGTATAATAGAAAGGATTTGCCTAACTTTGTCAGGCACACTTGAAGAAGACATCTAATTACAAGTCTTGTCTTGTGTAATCATTCATATCGTCACTTTCACTATTTACCATGTTCCTATCAACAAAACTTGCCAAGATTGCATTAGGATTCGGATTGCTTGTTTCTGCAATGCCGGGGGCTCTTGCTTTACCTCTCGAAACTCCACGGACAACAGTCTCGCTAAACAGTGACTGGCGTTTTCGTTTTTCTCATGAAGTCAATTTCTCGGCAGCCCGTCGGGTTGACCTGCCTCACACCTGGAATGCTCAGGACGCTTTGGCCGGCAAGATCGATTACAAGCGGGGAATCGGCAATTACACTAAAGTTCTGCGGATCGGCGAGGATATGAAAGGCAAACGCCTTTATGTGAAATGCGACGGAGCCAACACGGTTTGCAATCTGTTTGTCAACGGACGCCATGTCGGTGAGCATCGCGGTGGATATTCCGCTTTTGTCTTTGAAATAACCGATTATGTAAACTATGGCAAGGACAATACACTATTGTTCCGTGTCAACAATGGAGAGCAGCTTGATGTGATGCCGCTCGTAGGCGACTTCAACTTCTATGGCGGTCTGTATCGCGACGTCAACCTGCTGACAACCGATTCGATCTGTGTCTCGCTTCTTGACTACGGATCGCCCGGAGTCTATCTCCGTCAGAACAAAGTGTCTGAAAAACGGGCTGAAGTCACAGCCGATGTACGTTTGTCCGGGCTTAACACAAAACCCGAAAAACTGACAATGAGAATGGAAGTTTCGGATGGCAAACGCGTTGTCGTGAGTCGCGAGAAAGAGCTGACTCTTCAGCCCGGAGCAACGGCGCAGCCCGAATCGATCGATTTCGTGATCGATAACCCTCGCTTGTGGGACGGAACCCGCGATCCGTTCATGTATAGTGTTGACATTTCTCTGCTGAAAGGCGACCGCGTGATTGATCAGATCAGCCAGCCGCTCGGATTGCGCTACTACCACACTGACCCTGAAAAAGGATTTTTCCTGAATGGACGCCATCTGTCGCTCTATGGTGTGAACCGCCATCAGGAGCGTGCCGGAATCGGAAACGCCCTGTCGCCAGTGCATCATCGCGAGGATGTCGACATAATGCTTGATATGGGAGTCAACGCCATGCGTCTGGCCCATTACCAGCAGGCAGATTACATGTATGGATTGACTGATAAGGCGGGAGTCGTTGTCTGGGCTGAAATTCCGTTTGTCGGACCTGGCGGTTATGCCGATAAAGGCTTTGTCGACCAGGAGTCGTTTAAAGAAAACGGCCGACATCAGCTTCTCGAACTTATCCGTCAGAACTATAACCACCCTTCGATTCTCTTCTGGGGGCTTTTCAATGAACTTAAGGAAGAAGGAGACAACCCGGTCGGATATATCGGCGAGCTCAATGAACTCGCGCATAAGGAAGACCCGACCCGACCGACAACAGCGGCCAGCAATCAGGAGGGAGCGCTCAACTTCATTACAGACAATATCGCATGGAATCGCTATGACGGGTGGTATGGCTCAACTCCGTCAACCCTTGCGACATGGCTTGATGCCACCCACCGCAATCATCCCGAAATCCGCATCGGCATAAGCGAATATGGGGCAGGCGCAAGCTATTATCATCAGCAGGATTCGATTGTGCAGCCGGCTCCTGCAGGACGCTGGCATCCTGAAAACTGGCAACTCAAGTATCACATCGAGAATTGGCGGATTATCAAAAACCGTCCGTTTGTCTGGGGAAGCTTTGTCTGGAACATGTTTGATTTTGGGGCTGCCCACAGAACAGAAGGCGACCGCATCGGAATCAACGACAAAGGCCTTGTCACACATGACCGTAAGGACAAAAAAGATGCGTTCTATTTC
>JAIDJZ010000311.1 GCA_029051965.1 Paramuribaculum sp.
TGCAAGCGCGACCTCGAGCAGACCTCATTTATCCCGAAAGGTCAGTGGATCACCGGGGTAAGCGTCGGCTACTCGCAAAGCAACCAGGACAACTATCAGTTTTTCATTTTCGAAGACCTCTCTGGCGACACCTATTCGTTCAAAGTCACTCCGATGGCAATGTATGCCTTCAAGGACAACTTTGCCGCAGGTCTCAAATTCGGCTACACCCGTTCCAAGATCGGACTCGACAGTGGATCGTTCATCCTCGACTCGGAAACCCATTTCGACGCCGACCTGCTGAACGCGATCTCGCAGGACTACTATGCGATCGGCGCGGTCAGAAACTACATCTCGCTCGGCAGCTCGCGACGTTTCGGACTTTTCAACGAACTCCAGCTTGAGCTTGGCGGCGGACAGTCGAAAATCTCCAACTACACCGGCGGACAGGGCGACAACCGCCATCTCGAAGGAACTTTCGAGCGCAACTTCTCGCTCAACGTCGGACTGACCCCCGGCTTCGTCATGTTTCTCAACAACTATTCGGCGATCGAAGTGAGCGTCGGGGTGCTCGGATTCGGCTACACCCACACTAAATCAATTACGAATCAGGTGCACATCGCTCGCCGGAATTCGAAGAATGCTAATTTTAAAATCAACCTGTTCTCCGTGCAGTTCGGCATGGCGTTCTATCTTTAAGCAATGGACATGAAAATCATCAGAACATTTCTCGTGGCCACAGCCATCGGATTCGGATGCTTCGCCGCAAGCGCAGCTGAAGCACGCATCGACTCAACCTCGAATCCATATATCGTCAAAGGCCATCCGCATCATCCGGAACTTGACGAAAAAGTCATTGTCGGCGCCGACACTGTCTCGCTCGTTATCCGCGACCGCAACTTCGGACGCTACGACCGCGGCCTCTTCAACTATCTCTTCATCCCCCGCAACCAGTGGGTGATCGACCTCATGGCCTCCTACGGCGAATTCAATGCCAAGGATGTCGAATTGCTTCAGGCTGTCAAAGACTTCAATTTCGACGGAAAACAATATGCCATCTCTCCGACAATCGGCTATTTCTTCCGCAACAACCAGTGCGTCGGTCTGAAATTCAACTACACACGCGCCGATGCAGCGATCGGACAACTCAATGTCAATCTCGGCGAAGACCTCAGCTTCAACATCCATGACATCAGCTACAGCTCCAACAAATACAGCATGGGGCTCTTCTACCGCAACTACGTCGGCCTTTCGCGCTCGCGTCGCTTTGCAGTCTTCAATGAAGCCTGCCTCTCGTTTGCAAGCGGCTCGTCGAGATTCAAGCGTCCGTTTGACAACAAGATACGCGACACCCGCACCAACGTGACCGAGGTTGCTCTCAATTTCAGCCCCGGCGTCTGCGTTTTCATCATGGATTCATTCAGCTTCAACGTCTCGTTCGGTGTGTTCGGAGTTCATCTGACCAACGAAAAGCAGCTGACCGACGGCGTCGAGGAAGGCTCACGTTTCAGCAGCGGAGCCAATTTCAGATTCAATTTGTTTAATATCAATTTCGGTATCGGTGTACACATTTAAGAAACTCCATCCGGCGCGTCTGCTGCCGGTCATTCTTCTGGCAATATTTGCCGGATCATGCATAGAAAACGATCTCCCCTACCCCTGGGTCCAGCCAAATGTGACGGCTTTCGAAGTCGAACGGACAGACACGGAGGGCCACGAGCTTCTGGCCTCGGCAACAGTCATCGACTCTGTTGACCGGACAATAACTCTCCATCTTTCGGAATGGGCCAACATCGAAGCAGTCCGCGTGACCGAATTCGAACTGAGCGAGGGTTCGGTCCTCATAGCTCCCGAGTCGCTTCCCTCATCCATTGACCTGAGCCAGCCTTTCGCCATGACCCTCGGTCTCTATGAACGGACGTTCGAATGGACAATCCGCGCCACACAGGAAATCGAACGTTACTTCACTATTGGCTCTCAGATCAGCACATCGGTCATCGATCCCGAAAACCACACGGTCAAGGCTCTCGTTCCGACCGGACAGCGCCTTGACGCGATCCAGGTGCGCACAATCAAACTGGGAGGAAACTCCGCCGTGATGACACCCGATCTCGCAGGCAAAACCGTCGACTTCACCCGGCCGGTCAAAGTCAAGGTGACCGAATTCGGCGAATCGGTCGAATGGACAATCTCTGTCGAACAGACCGACGTCAGCGTTGAGATCGAATCGATCGACGCCTGGACGAAAGTCGCCTGGATCTATGCCAGCGCCGAAAGCGGAAAAGAAAACGGAATCGAATACCGACTTGCCTCTGAAGAGGAATGGACTGTAGCTCCCGACGACTGGCTGACAGTCAGCGGAGGATCGATCACCGCCTGCCTGCGCCATCTCCAGCCGATGACAGAATATGTCGTGCGCGCATTCTCGGGAGAGGACCACACAGCCGAACTATCCTTCACAACCGAGTCTGAAGTGCAGCTGCCCAACAGCGATTTCACCCAGTGGTGGCTCAACAGCAAGGTATGGAATCCCTGGCCGGAAAATGGAGAATCGTTCTGGGACTCCGGCAACCGCGGAGCTGCCACTCTCGGACAAAGCAACACAATCCCCCTTGAGAATCCCGCTTCGGCAACAGGCTATCAGGGAGCCGTGCTCCAAACCAAATTCATCGGAGTCGGCGTCTTCGGCAAACTTGCCGCCGGCAACCTCTTTGCCGGAAGCTATGTGAGAACCGAAGGAACAAACGGTGTCCTCGCGTTCGGACGGGAATTCAACCGCCGCCCGACAGGTCTCAAGGCCCGTCTGAAATACTCGACCGCACCAATCTCGAACGTGAGCACATCCAACCCCAACCTGTCGCACATGAAAGGCAAACCCGACACCTGCATCGTCTGGTGTGCGCTTGCCGACTGGAACGAACCATTTGAAATCCGCACAAGCCCCTCGAACCGACAGCTTTTCGAACGAACCGATCCTCACGTAATCGCCTACGGAGAGATGACCTCCGGCGACTCGATCGAAGATTTTGTCGACGTCGTCATCAACTTCGACTACGTAGCGACAGACCGCGTGCCGTCCTACATCATTCTGACAGCATCGGCAAGCAAATACGGCGACTACTTCACCGGCGGACAGGGTGCCGTTCTTACCCTTCTGAGCTATGAGCTCCTCTACGACTACTGATAATCACTAATCCCACTCATATTCAGCGGGCGGACCCCACCAGGGAATCCGCCCGCCGTCGTTTTCTTCCATTACAGGCCTGTCCGCTCAAAGACCGCCATCCGGTTCGAAGGCAACCTTCATTCCGGACGAGACCCGCACCGGTCATGACCGTATCGACAATTTCACACGCGTCAAAATGTCGTGTAAATTGTGGATGTCAGCATTTTGTGCTAACTTTGTATAACAAGAGGAAGCATAGCGGGTTGTCCAGTATGATTACTCTTGTCTTCTGATATGAACAACGAGAACCAGAATACTGAATATAAGCGTATATAGAAAGACGAGTACCTGAAGTGGGTATCCGGCTTCGCTAACGCGCAGGGTGGCAAGATTTACATTGGCATTGACGATGACATGACTGTTGTTGGTGTTGACAATCTCCATAAGCAACTGGAGGACATTCCTAACAAGATTATCAGCAACACCGGGGTATTCCCGGAGGCCAACCATCTTACGATTGAGGACAAGGATGTCATTGAAATTGTCATAGCACCTTGCGGGATGCCTATATCTTATCGCGGTGTCTATTATTATCGTAGCGGGGCCACCAAACAAGAATTTCGCGGAACAGCCCTCCATCAGTTTCTCTTGAAGAAGATGGGACTGAACTGGGAGGATATTCCCTGTGATGGAGTTACTCTGGATGATATTGACGATGGCGCGATTGAATATTTTCTGGATCATGCCATTGGAGAGGGTCGTATGGAGTCTGAATCCCGCAAATCTTCCAAAGAGGAAGTCCTATCCAATTTGGGGCTTATCAAGGAGGGAATCCCCACAAACGGAGCTGTTCTGCTGTTTGGGAAATATCCCCAACGCCGATTTGTAACCTCCAGCTTTAAAATAGGCAGGTTTGGTGCGGATGACGCGGACTTGTTAAGTCAAGACCAAATCGAAGGGAATCTGATTCAAATGACTGACAAGATAATGCAGGTGCTAAGCAGCAAGTATCTTATCCGACCTATACACTATGAGGGATTACAACGAAAAGAGCCGTTGGAAATTCCTGAAGAAGCACTTCGAGAAATAATCTTCAACAGCATTGTCCATAAATTGCAAGTCGGCACATGGAATCAGATGAGTATCTATGATGACCATATCCGTTTATGGAACGAAGGTGTGTTGCCGGAAGATTATACTGTGGAAACTCTTATGAGTAAGCACACCTCCAAACCACGCAATCCCAAGATGGCACAGGTTTTCTACCGCGCCGGATTCATTGAGGCTTGGGGGCGCGGCTATGAAAAGATAATGAAGGCTTTTGATAAAGCTAATCTCAAACGGCCAGAATTTACCGTGGAGCAAGGTGGCGTTACAGCCACCATTTATCGTGAGGTTTTCATGTCTGTCAGAGGCAATGCAAAACCGATAAAAGCCGAACAGGATACCCAGAAAACTACCCAGAAAACTACCCAGAAAATTTTGGATTTGATAGCGCACAATCCATATATAACAAGGAACGAAATGGCTATTGAATGCGCTGTAACGCCGGATGCAATTAAATTGCAACTAAAAAATCTAAAAGATAAAGGGGTAATCCGTCGTGTTGGCGCAGACCGCGGCGGTTATTGGGAGATAATCGATCATTCATTATAGACTGTATTTTCTGCATTTTCCGCACTTTATGTCAAAGCTCAACAACTAATTAAACATCAGAAGATTGAGCGTTGGCGCGAGTTATGCGTCAATGTAAGGTGATAACCTTCGTGAAGTTCTGGTTTGGCATTCTACGTGATATGCGGATGTGTACGCATATCCTTGATTGCAATTATTCCACGGGGGAGGTAGTCGAGAGCGTTTGGCTTCATATTATCACGCTCTTCTTTCTTACTATTGAGCATACGGCGTTAAAAATCATATTCAGCGGGCGGACCCCACCAGGGAATCCGCCCGCCGTCGTTTTCTTCCATTACAGACCTGTCCGCTCAAAGACCGCCACCCGGTTCGAAGGCAACCTTCATTCCGGACGAGACCCGCATAGTCAGATTCGAACCGGTTCTCGGATTCCACCTCAGACTGCCGCATCTTGCCTCCCTGAGGTCCAGCTCCGAAGAATCTTCGTATCCTCCGTAGACCGACAGACACCCCACAGAAGAAACCGAATCTGTCCGCAGAACGAGACCCCTGTTCGCCCGGAGGATATTCATATTCGCGACCTTACTGTCGCAACATTCGAGAAGCATGGTTCTGCCTGCCCTGGAACAGCTTCCGTCGATATTGACATCAAGCGTATCAATCCGGCATTCAGCCATCTTCCACGTCGATATCCCCGTCCATGTGAACTTCGAAGCGGTCAGCCCGTTCAGTTCGACGTATGGCAGCATATCGTCCTCGCAACCGAAGCATACACTCGCGAGCATTCCTTTGGGAACGGTCAGAACGATTGGTGCATTAACCGAAACTCCCTGGGTATATCCTTTGGAAGTATAGTATGGATCAATGTGGTCAGCGAAATTGAAGTCAATCGACAGGCATCCGGCCGAATCGACAGTGTAAGTCAGATAGGGTTCCCAGTCGGGAGCAAAAGTGATCGACGGATCGGTAACCGAGTCTACCTCATTGATGACAAACATCGGATCTTCGCTGGAAATAAAGAAATAATAAGGCGCTCTTGCGCTGTCGTCGTGAGTCGGCATCCTGACGGAATTGAAGCGCGGAAGCCTGACTGTTTTGTCATGGCCTTCTCCGGCTCTGTTGATCTCGATCATACCTGCATGATCTCCTTCAGGCAGACATACGACGATGGCCGACACGCTGACCATGACGCCGAAAAATATGACGGCGGCTATGAGCGCCACTGTTGACTTTTTCATTTGTTCTGATTGGTTTTTAAATAGGAATTGTACTTTTCTTTCAGTTCATCCGGACCGACTCCGAGCAGCGCGAGCTGTTTGAACACATCCTCCAGCTCCCCTTCAATGAAGTCAGACCGACGCATCCGTTCGACTACGCCGCGAGCATCCTCGGCCACGAAAAAACCGATTCCGCGCTTATTGAAGAGGATTTCCCGCGAGGCAAGATATTCATAGGCACGCATGACCGTATTGGAATTGACCTCTATTGATGCCGCATAGACTCTCACGGATGGAATCCGCTGGCCCGAGACGAGATCTCCCGACAGGATTTCATCACATATGCGGTCGGCGATCTGAATGAATATCGCTTTATTGTTTTCTTTGAAATTCATCGTCTCTTACCACCGGTTTATAATCTCCATCTCCTTATATCTGACCCAGGCAACGGCGTGGCTGAACACAACAATCACTGCCGTCAGACAATAAGCGACAATCATCCCGAAATCTTCCGAAAGTTCAAACCGGCTGTGCGGCGACAGCGACAGAAACACAACGGTGAGGTAACCGATAAAAAAATACGCCACCGCTATCAGTCCGAGCACAAGAAATGTCTTCACGAAAGCCGCTTTGTGCCAGAGTATGCTTCCAAGCATGAAAAGCGACTGCAGGGAAAGAAACGCCAGAACAGTCAGCAGAAACTCGTTGCTGACTCCGTCGGAACCGGCGATTCGATCCAGCGGCGCGAACAGCTTTACCATGTCAGGACAGTCTACTATGGCCGACAGCAATCCGAAACGCAACAGTTCGGACAGAACTCCGGCAACGATGAACAGAACTGCAAACCCCGGAACGTAGAAAAGCCATCGGGTCAGAAACTTCTCCGACTGAGCGGCCGGAGCGGTCAGATCATTCAGACGCGCCTCCTTCGTCGACAGGTCGCCGAAGGTCATCGATGCGGCAATCGGTCCGAACAGCAGCAGGGCCGTCAGCAGCAAAAACCAGAATATGTCCGACGAAGGATCTTCTGAATATAAACTGGAATACCCACCATATGCTTCGGAGTAATAACGTTTTGTGTCTACAACAACGAAGATCGTCGTAATAATGAATATACCGGTCATCACACCGCCCTTCATTGCAAGCGCGCGCCAGTTTTCATTGGCATATTTCCTGACGGTTTCGCCGAAACGCGCCAGATCGAATGTATTGGTTGTCTTTTTCATTTTTCTCAAACAAACTGAGAGTTCAACAGATCGGGATTTTTCAGTGCAAGCTCAAAGAGCGATTCAAGGTTGAGCGCCGTCTCTTCGCCGCCGGGATTCGGTATGATCACATTGTAGCCGCCGAGACTCGGCTGGGAGTAGAGCGCATGGTCGACAGTATCCTTGTGGTCCGTAACAGCAAACGACAGCCGTGACGTGATCTCGCTGACAGGCCTGTCAAGCAGCACGCTGCTGTTTTCCATAATGACAACATGATCGAGCAGACGATCTATATCGCGGACCTGATGGGTCGAGATTATGATTGCCCGGTCGTCGTTCATCGAAGATGCTATGAAACGCCTGAACGCACTCTTGCCCGGAATGTCAAGCCCGTTGGTCGGCTCGTCCATCATCAGCAGCGACGTATTGGCAGCGAGTGCGAAACACATATAGGCCTTCTTTTTCTGCCCCATAGACATCGAACCGAGATTGTCGGAAAGCGACAATTCGAAAGTCGCTATGTGGCGGTCGAGATCCTCAAACGAAAAGTTAGGATAGAATCGTGAGTTCGCACGGGCATATTCGCGGAGCGTTACAGACGGAAGAGTGAATTCTTCAGGAACAAGAAAAATGTCCGACAGCGTCAATGGCAGCCGGCGGCGAGTGTTCTCACCTTTGAAAATTACCTGCCCGCTACCGGGAGTCAAAGCTCCCGCAATCAGATAGAGAAGTGTCGACTTTCCGGCACCGTTGCGCCCCAGAAGCCCGTAGACTCCCCCTGACTCAACCGAAAGGGAAAAGTCTGTCAGCACACGCGGCTTGCGGCGTGAATAGCCGAACGAGATGTTTTCAATTTTCAGCATAGAAACAATAGTGATTAGTTTGATTTCAATAAACTCCGCCTACTGTATTAGTTCAATAGTACACCGCAAAGGTAGTACATCTTCTTTGTCCGGCAAAATTTTTCTCTCAAAAAAACAGTGCCCGAAACCACAGATGGTCCCGGGCACTGTATTTTTAATTAACGTGAGTTATTCAAAAGAGTATTCGACACGTTGAGTGACTGACGGCACTGCCGCTGAAGGAAGCTGCGTAGAATCGGCAAGCACGTTGAGCTGTATCTGAGCCACGGCATTGGCAAGCTCACATCCCTCTTCATAGACGGGCATGAACATCTGGACTGCGTAAGCGCCGGGCTTAAGATCGGAAGTCAGGATATTGACTCCGAAAGGAGCCACCGGACTTGTTCCGACAGGCACACCGTTCATGAAATAGCTGACCGGACCGTTAGTGGCCTTGTGTCCTTCACGCACAGGAGTGACGGCCACAGACAGAATTCTGAACGTATCGGGCTGGACAACATAGACCTGACCGTCGATAACCGACGCATTACCATAAGTGAGATCAATATTGACCTGAGGCATGTCATCATCACTGCTGCATGACGCAAAAGAAGCTAAAATAGGAAGTGCCAGTAAGGCTAAAAGTAATTTTTTCATAGATGATTATTGTATATTTTTTTTATTATTATCTGACGGCTCTAAGTAAGTGTTCAAATTTAATTTATACAATATGCGAGCTTATTTTTTTAGCCGATTCCGGTGCGGAGGGAAGG
>JAIDJZ010000312.1 GCA_029051965.1 Paramuribaculum sp.
CTCGATAGGAATCCACGGCACCAACGAGCCCGAATCGATCGGCACCCGCGCGAGCATGGGCTGCGTGCGTCTCCACAACGACGAGCTGCTCCGACTCAAGGAACTCGTGAAAGTCGGCACTCCCGTCGAAATCCTTGCCGAAGACAGAGAGTTCGTCATCGACCTGCCTGCGACAAAACAGTCCGAACCGGCTGAAAAATAAACCTCTTATGGCAGCTGCAAACTCAATCTCCGGATTCTTCGCCGACCTCGGCGCTTCGCTGAAGAGCATCGTGAAGATCGCCCTCGAATCGCGAGCGGCGCGCATCCGCCCGACCGCACGCGAAGGTGCCTCACTGATCATCCTCGGCAACGGACCCTCACTCAACCGCACAATGGAGGAGCAGAGCGCCTCGCTTGAGGCCAACCCGCTGATGGCCGTCAATTTCGCAGCAAACGCACCGCAGTTCGACCACCTGCGGCCTGACTACTATATTCTTGTCGATCCGGTATTCTTCCGCGATCTGACCAACGCCAACGTGGCCCGTCTCTGGGAGCGGCTGCGCGATGTCAGCTGGCCGATGGACCTCTTCATTCCCGCAGGCGTCACTTTGCCGGCAACGCTGCCCGCCAACCTGACCGTCATCCGGTTCAACCCCGTCGGAGTCGAAGGATTCCGCTTTCTTGAAAACTTCGCCTACAGCCGCGGACTCGGCATGCCTCGACCGCGCAACGTACTGATTCCGGCCATAATGGTCGGAATAGCTCTCGGCTACAAAAAGATATATCTTGCCGGAGCCGACCATTCATGGACACGCACCCTCGAAGTCACCGACGAGAATGTCGTGGTCAGCGTCCAGCCTCATTTCTATGAGGACAACGAAGCCGAGCACGCCCGCGTGGCATCAGTCTACAAAGACATCCGCCTTCACGAAATCATGCTGAGTTTCCACATCGCGTTCCGCTCCTATTTCTCCATCAGGCGCTTTGCCTCGCGTCAGGGATGCGAGATCATCAATTCAACCCCGGGAAGCTTCATCGACGCATTCACCCGCGCCCCTCTGCCATAAGAGGTAGCCACGCACAAGTCAGCACACGCCCCGAACCGATTCCGAGTGCCCGCGCCGAAAAGAACCGCTCCGGCTGGCAACGCGTGCAGAACCGGGGCTCTTTCACACGACCGCGACCGACTCCAAGCGCCACAAGACGCTCCCTGACGGCCGCGCCGAGATCGACATGCGGACGCTCCGACAAGCCATCCACAACAATTCCATCACAATCCGGAAACGCATCACGGAACTGCGCGGCAACCTCCTCTCCGACCTCAAAACATTCCGTTCCGATTGCCGGACCCATCGCAACATCCATCTCTGACGGATTCGCCCCGAGTCTGACCATTTCGTCGATCATATTGGGAAGAAGCGAATTGACAATCCCGCGCCAGCCGCAATGGGCCACACCGAGCACATGGGCCGCCGCATCGACGAGCACGACCGGCACACAGTCGGCCGTGTTGACACACAGCGCCACGTCGGGCAACACCGTCACCAGCCCGTCGACCCCTTCAAGCACTCCGGAATCGACCGGAAGCGCATCGACCACGGCCACCCGGTCGGAATGAGTCTGACGCGGCAACGCAGTCTGTTCGGAGGGAATGCCCGTGACAGCCGACAGCAGACCGCGACTGACTGCGACATGCTCCGGATCATCGCCGACATAGTGACACGCATTGAACCCCGAATAGGGATCGTCCGGAGTCGCCCCGGCCCCACGCTCGGTCGAGAAAGCCGTGACGCAGGCAGGCAGCTCAAGGCCGACCGCCGGCAGCAGAGAATCAGTCATCGGCATCAGGCACAAACTTCTCCGGATCGAAACCGGGATCAAAGAAATCGTCGTCCCACTCGCCCGAATCATCGAAATCCTCATCGAAATCCTCATCAGGCTCGGCAGGCATGTCGGGCGTGTCGAAAATAAACTCATCCTCCTCGCGGACACGGTGATGGCCGTCGAGCGGACGGTGAGTGATCGACGGAGTGGCTATCTGGTTGTTGACATCGGTCACGGCTGCCCAGAGCACATCCTTCAGCTCATCGATACCCTGACCGGTCACTGCCGAGATAAACACATGCGGCACATCCTCCGGAAGCGTTTCAGCGATCGCATCTTTCAGCTCATCGTCGAGCATGTCGCTCTTCGAAACGGCCAGAATGCGGTGTTTGTCCATCAGCTGCGGATTGAAACGCTCAAGCTCACGCAGCAGGATATGATACTGTTCAGTAATGTCGTCGGCATCTGCAGGCACCATGAAAAGCAGCACAGCATTGCGCTCTATATGGCGCAGGAATCTGAGGCCCAACCCCTTTCCCTCGCTCGCGCCTTCGATGATTCCCGGAATATCGGCCATCACAAACGAGCGGTTGTCGCGATAGCCAACGATACCGAGCTGCGGCTCCATAGTCGTGAAAGGATAGTCGGCGATCTTCGGACGCGCCGCAGATATCGCCGACAGAAGAGTCGATTTTCCGGCGTTGGGAAATCCGACAAGACCTACGTCGGCCAGAAGCTTAAGCTCCAGAATGACCGTGCGCTCAATCGCCGGCTCACCCGGCTGGGCATAGCGCGGAGTGCGGTTCGTCGGGCTTTTGAAATGCCAGTTTCCGAGACCGCCGCGACCGCCACGGAGCAATTTCACTTCTTCGCCCGGCCCGTTGACCTCGGCGAGAAACTCACCCGTCTCGGCATCGAAAACGACCGTGCCGCAAGGAACGTTGATGATCACATCGTCGCCATCCTTTCCGGTGCTCCGGCCGCCCGTGCCGCTCTGGCCGTTGCCGGCAAACATGTGGCGGTTATACTTCAGAGGAAGCAGAGTCCACATCTGGGCGTCGCCGCGCAGAATGATATGGCCGCCGCGGCCTCCGTCGCCTCCGTCAGGGCCACCCTTCGGAACATATTTCGCACGATAGAAATGGCGCGATCCCGCGCCCCCCTTGCCGCTTCGGCAATGGATCTTCACATAATCTATAAAGTTGCTGTCAGCCATAGTTATTTTCCTTTGAATATTTTGTTACGGTTGTCGGGCATTGCGCCCCAAAGCAATAACACTTTCTGAGTCCCTCAGGTTTCCCTGCTCAGCGACGCGAATCAAGATGATGGCGCATCAGCTCTTTGGCGTGGGCATAGTCAGTCGGCGAACCGATGTCTATCCACGTTCCGGAAATCGGGAAATAGCCCACACGCTTGCCGCTTGCAATCGCGGCCTCGATCAGATCGGTCGCGTCAGTGCGGCGGTCTGGCGAGAGCTTGCGGAGCAGACGGTTGGAGAAGATGTAGATTCCGGCGTTGGCATAGTAGGCATAGGAAGGCTTCTCCTCCAGATTGGTCACAAGCGGGCCGTCGGTCGTCAGTATCGCATAGGGCACAGAGACGTTATACGGCACAGCGGCAATCGTGATATCAGCATTCTCATCCTCATGGTGGAGAAACATCTCCTCAAACGAAATCGTTGTCAGCAGGTCAGAATTCATCACAATCGTCGATCCCTCTTCAGGAAGGTCGACGAGCGCGGCGGCCCCGATCGTGCCCAGCGGACGGTCTTCACGGACACACTCGACCCCCGTCCCGGCGAAATGAGCCTCTATTTTTTCAGCCATATAGTTGACCGTCACATAGATCCGCTCGACTCCACACCGACGCAGAGCCTCAATATTGTAGTCAATGATCGGACGGTCGCCGATCTTAAGCAGCGGCTTCGGGGTTGTCAGCGTCAGCGGACGGAGTCGCTCACCCTTGCCGCCCGCCATCAGAATGGCGCCGACGGGCAGACGGGTGGGAGTCTTTGTCGTGTCGATAATCTCCACGATTTTTCCCTCGCCGTCGAGTCGCGGAATCAGACGCACATTCGCCTTGCGGTACTGCCGCAGAAGACGCAGATCGATACGCTCGCCGCGCAACGCCTTGAACCGCGTGTTGGCGGCCTTCGAGACCGGATCGTCGACAGACACGCCGCCGAGAAGCGCGCGACGCACATCTCCGTCAGTCACCGTGCCGGTCACCCGCCCGCGGGAATCGCCAACAAAGAGTGTCATGACGCCTCCCGAGAGCGAGTTCAGCGCTCTCACCGCGTCGATTATTTTAGCCTTGTCGGCTATCAGATGTCGGTCCATACTATATCAGAAATAGCTGTGTTTCAAATGGAAGATTACGATGAATGGCGGCAGACTGTCTCCGCGATGATCCAGTCGAGGGCGGTGTCGAGATCCACGGCCCTCGCCCGGTCGATCTCGACTCCCCTGCGGCGGGCGAATGAGCCGAGAGGACGTTCGCGGAGCGACTGCGGATTGATGACATAGACCGCACCGCTGTACTCCCAGACCTTCGGCGCATCCTGACGGCGCACGAACTGCCCGTCGCCCTTCGAGATCCGGAGAAAGCCCTCGTCGTTTTCCTCGAAGCAGTTGTAGTAGGGGTTAGTCGAAGACTCAACCGTGCTGACCACCATGTCAAGCTCCGGAGAATACGCCTCCAGACAACGCCGGATGTCATCGACCGTGCGCAACGGCGATGTCGGCTGCAGCAGGCAGATCCGGTCATACTTCAGACCTCTGGCATCAGCCCAGTCCATGACATCGAGCATCACCTCACGGCTACCGGTCGTGTCGCCGCCGAGTTCGTCAGGGCGCCGGTAATCGACCCGGAGACCCGTCGCACGCGCGACTTCCGCTATTTCTTCAGAGTCAGTCGAGACAATGACATGACTGTCGGCGCCAAGCTGCCGGGCCTGTTCGATAGCATAGTGGATCAGCGGACGTCCGCAGAAATCCTTAATATTCTTTCCCGGAATTCCTTTGCTGCCTCCGCGTGCCGGAATTATGAAGAGGGTGTCTGTCGCTGTTGCCATGTCGGTGTATGTGATTTGCGTTCGATTCGAGTGTTTGGATTTAATCCAAAACACTTTCTTATGCAACCAAGGCCGCGACTTGATTGAGGTCACGGCCTGCTCGGGTTATCTTTGTGTCTCTTTCGCTTTTGGCTTACTGTGCCGGTGCTTCGGGAGCGGCAGGTGCGGCGGCAGGTGCGGCTGCAGGTGTCTGAGCTGCTTCCTGAGCGGGTGCGGGAGCCTGAGTGTCATAGTTGCCGCCGGCGGTCTGCTCGGGAGCGCTTGCCTCGACACGCGAAGCTGAAGTGATTGCGTCGGGCATTGTGAATGTGCAGAGAATCGAAAGGACAGCGACTGCTCCGGCAAGCGACCAGGTCACTTTTTCGATGAAGTTGTTCGTACGGCGCACACCCATGATCTGGTTTGAGCCGGCAAACGACGAAGACAGACCTCCGCCTTTTGACTTCTGGATAAGCACTACACAAATTAAAAGAATGGCTACCAGCAAGGTAAGCACAATGAATACAATTGACATATTCTTTCGTTATTGATTTTTTAGTTGATTAGTCTTTCTGTTTTCTGGCCTTCTCGTAGCGCTGGACAACGATCAGTTTCTGCAAAAAACGCAATTGGTCTGCAAAGTAAACACTTTTTTCGGGAAAATTCAAACTTAATTGCTTTATTATTTCAAATGCCTTGTCATAGCGGCCCCGTTTGATGAAGATTTTTGCAAGACTTTCACTGAGCGGTGCTTCCGGATCCGGACGGTGGTGGCCGACGGCGGGTTTCTCCTCGGCGCGCCGTGGCGCGGGGGGTGTCTGGACATTCTGCGAGTCGATGAATGCGTCAAGCAGACTGTCCTGCTCCGATTTCTCTGCCGGATCTTCGGGGGCGGGATCTTCGGCCGCCTCTCGGGCAAGCACCTCGCTGTAGTCGGGTGTCGGATTGAAGATCAGCCGTTCGAGAAGAGCCTCCTCACGGGGGTCGATTCCGTGGCCGTAGGTGTCGAGAAACGTGTCGATCGCGCTCTCGGTTGTCGGGGTTTCGGCCCGCTTTCCGTCGGGATAAAACCCGGCCAGACGGGCGCCGTTGGGTTCAATCAACGTGATCAGAGTTTTGACATCGGGGGCGTTAAGCGCCACCGCCGACAGAAACCTGCGTCTGAGATCCTCGTCGAGCGATGGATCAAGGAGAGCCCTTGAGGCCGGAAGTGTGAAGCATGGATAGCTCTCGAGCAGCTCCAGCGCGTCGGAGGCCGGCAGCGGTGTGTCGGTCTCGATCGAGGCTATCAGACGGTCATATGGGGTCATTTCCGGATTCTGTCGTTGTGATTAATGACTTATGTTATTTTACCAGTTGCCGAGAGTAGCGTTGAATATCAGCTGCACTAGCTCTTCAGAGATCTCCTGACAGAGCTGATCCTGAACGTCGGTCAGCATCTGCGAGCTGTCGAAGTCGCGATAGGCCGTGAATGTCTGGTCGATATCCTTCCCTTCGGCTTTATTGTCGGTATATTTCACTCTGACTCCGATCGTAAGACGTGTCTTCGAGGCATATGCATCCTCGGTGACGGCCTGCGGAGTGAGATAGTACTGCGTTATTTCCCCCTCGATGGTGAGATCGGAGGCTCCGTCGACGGTCTGCAGACGCGTATTGCGAGTGATGTAGTTGAGCAGTTCGTTTTCGAAGGTCTGCTCAAGAGGGGGATAGACGAGCGCCGCGCGAATCGGAAAATTCGAGACGCGGACAGTCTTGTAGACATTATAGTCGATCGGCGCGCCGTTGAGCGTGAAACTCGGGATGCACGACACTATGCCGACTGTCATTGTCAGCACCGCGACGATTAGCAGGATTATATTTCTGATTTTCATTTTTCAGTTCGCAATGAAACTATTTCAGACTTTATTGATAGGATTTTCCGCCAATGGCACATAGGCGCCGGCTGCCGGACGTATCGGAGAGAATATGGATTAAAGTGTGATGCGTCGCGTTGTCGAATTGATTTTCAGCAGATAGATTCCGCGTGCGACAAGCCGGAAACGGTAGACGCCGGAGCCAAGTGTCTCCTGGACAACCGGCTGACCGAGAATCGTGAACAGACGCACCGTGGCACGCTGACGCAGTTCGACATAGAGGAAACCCTCCTTCACGAACGCTCTGAACTCATCGGCCTGCGCGACCTGTTCCGATGTCGGCTGTGGAATCCGGTCGACCGATTCCCACGAACGGGCAGCGGCCACCGACGACAGAGCCGTCAGCAGCAGGACCGCAACAGAAAACACCCGACGCAGTGACTTTTTATACATATTCTGCAAAATTAATGTTTTTTCCCCAATGGACAAAAATCATCGGCATTCCTTTATTCCTTTATCCCTTTATCCCGATCTGCGGTCGATGAGGCAGGCACAAGTAAGTCGTGAAAATTATTTCATACTTTCAGAGGATGGATTTTGTAGGCGCTATTTTTTTCGAAGATGAAGATTTCCATGACTTAGAGAGTGTTTGAATTTAAATCAAATTAAGGCTGAGAGGATTTTTTTGAAGGTTCTGCCGTTCATGCGTATTACTGTTAACGCGGTTTAAATTCAAACACTCTCTTACTTAAAACTTGATTTTGGTAGCGCACGAGGGCAATGTCAATCGTAATTTTGCCTCAGAAAAAATTTCCCGAAACAATCCTTTATCCGACAATCATGAAACAGACTTCCGCTATCCGTGTCCCGCTGCGGGCCATCTCCGCCGACGGACGCACGCTCCGCTGCCATAATCTTTTTGAATCTCCGGCATCTGTCGACGGTGTCCACGGTCTGATCCCTGTCGCCGCTACGCAGACCGCTGTCGGACGCAACCTGAAGCCTATGGCCGGGCTGACGCTCCCTTCCGGTGTCGTCTGTACGCTCCTGCGCAGCCCCGACGGCACTGTTCCGGCTTCGCTTTTCGTGCAGACCGGATCTGAGCTGACGGCGATAGGTCAAGGGCTGTCCGCTCCGCTATGTGCCGTCGCCGACGGATGCGGGTGGCTCGTCATGACCGGGTCCGGACGTCTGCAGATCGAGGCAGCGGACTCTTCCGGCGAGGAATGGACTGTCCGCCCGCTCGGCACTCAGCCGCCCGACATAAGGCTTTCGGCCGTAGCCGCCGGAGAACTGACCGGACAGACTCCACCCTTGACAATCAAAAATGTCGATTTCTCCCGCGACGCCCCCTTCATTCCCGAATCCGAACTCGACTCCCTTTCCGGAGCACTCCTGACGCTCTACGGTTCGCTATGCGACCGCGCGGCCGGAAACAATGCGTGGATTCAGCCCGTCATCGCTCGCTACAGACTCCTCGACTCAGCAGGCAACGCGATTTTCACCTCCGAACCGGCCCTCATGACAACCGACGGATGGCAATGCTATGAAACTCTGACTGCTGAATGCTCAAAACCGGCCGACGGCAGTCTTTCCGTCCCGCCGATGACGCTGAAAGCCTCGATGTTCACCATCGCGCTGTCGGTCGTTTCGCTTGGCTCGTATGCCTCGGCGGCCGATTCGATCGAAATCTGCCTCACACCGCAGATCCACCCCGTAGTGACCGACGCCGTACTCCCCTACCGCATTGTCCGGGCGGCAACCCCCTCGCCGGCTCTGACAACAGCCCTCCCGGGAACAACAGCCTCGCTGGCCGACAACTCCGCCGCCCGTGCGCGAGATCTGATGCGTATCGTAGCCCGTCTGGATGCGGCCTGCACACGTGCCGCAGCATTCTCGACCGCTGTCGATGTCAGTCACGTCGTCAGAAACACTATGCAGCAGTCATTTGCGACAGAAACGGCATTGATCAGACGTATTCTTGCCAAAAACGTCAGCTCCGGATCTGAACCGGCCGGATCCACACTGCTGCAGTCGGTCGCTCCGCCCCATAGCTTCATAGCCCGGTCGGTCGCCACTGCCGGCGATGCAATCCTATGGGCCGACATAACTCCTCTCCCCGGCCCGGCATCAATCCCCGCCGCTCCGCCCGCCTCCGGAAACGAAGAAACAGAATGGACCGGCAACATGCGCGTGACAATGGCCGACGGAACTGCTGTCGACTCCCTCATCGGCTATCCGATGCCTATGCCTGCCGGACTGCCGCCACTCGTCAGCTACCCCGACCCGAAAGCGGTCAGACTGGACCTATGGATCAACGACATAGACTCGTCGGAGATCAGTCATGCAGGCGTTGACCTGACCACATCCGAAGATGGCTCCAGGGCCATAAGCCTCAACCCGTCGCTGAAGCCCACTTCCGCTACGCCGTGGACCGGATCGACATTCCCCGAAGCCCCCGCAGCCGCCTCGACCATCGGCAGCCGCCATCCCGGGGCTCTTGTCTCAGCCCGCGCCGATGCGCCGGGCTATCCTCTCGGAGCACTACTGCTTACGCCGGCCCCTGTGGCGGCAGTCTTGCCTTCGGTCAAGTCACAGTCTTCGTGGGATTTCACACGCGCACATTTCCACGCCCTTTCCCCCGCGGGCATCTTCTCTGTCGGGCTTCCCGCCGACCGACGCCGGATCGCCTCGTCGCTGACCGATCCGCGTGGTGTCAGCTCCTCAAGGCTCGCCGTTTTCACCGGCAGCGGAATCGTTGCCCTGACCGACAGCCGGCAACTGCTGAGGATCTG
>JAIDJZ010000313.1 GCA_029051965.1 Paramuribaculum sp.
ACCCGAACCCTCCCCGACAGAGACGCAGATCCGGAAGACGGTCCCGCAGCCGGAAACAGAGACTCAGAAAACGCCAGAAACTCCGCCGGCAGCCGAGGCTGCTTCACCCGCAGAGAAGACCGCTCCGGCAACAGAACCCGAACTCTTCAACAACGCCATCGACAAACGTGACCGCGCAATCCGTTTCCTGATCGACGAATTCCGTGAATCAGCCGGATCTGACTCGAAGCTTCTCGAATCGCTCTATATCAACGTCATTGTCGACCGCGAGGATTTCGATGTGACCCATTACTCATGGGCCGATGAATCGTTCAGAAAACAGCTGCGGTTAGCACTTGACAACGCCATGTTGTCGGCAATCGGACGCCGCACGCTCGAAATCCGTTTCGTCACCACTGAACGACTGCCGGAAAGCGCCAGACCGGTAATCGAGGAAGTCCTCTACTATTCCTTCGTAAGCGCGCCAAAGCCGACACAGCACTTTCGTGCCACAGTCAGCATCATCGAAGGAACTGGATCGCTTGCAAAAGACGAGTATCTGCTTGACTCGTCTGTCAGCAAGACCTATTGCATCGGCCGCGGACCGATGTCGAACAAGCCTGGCGCAATACGCCCTAACGACATCGTCATACGCGACAACGACCCGGACGCGACTCTGCAGCAGAACAACAACTACGTCAGCTCGGCCCACGCCGAGATTATAGCCGGCAACGGCCGTTTCATGCTTAAAGCCTGCAAATGGGGATGCCGACCGATGGGGGGTGCCCCGACAAAGATAATCTATGATGGTGCCGAACATGAAGTCATGGACACATTCATGAAACACCCGCTTAACGACAACTATCTGATCCGTCTCGGAAATGCGGTTGTCCTACGGTTCAACACAATCACAGACTGACAAATGCCATTTTCCGAAGAATATCAGCGCCTAATGTTAATCGGCCGCGGAAGCTTCGCGACCGTCTACAAAGTACGGCATAAGAAACTCGGCTATATCCGCGCGATCAAGATTTCAAACGAACTGGTCAGCGACGAAAACGACAAAGCCTACCAGAGCTTCCTCAATGAGTGTCGCCTCCTGTTGCAAATCAGCAACGGATGTCATCCCAACATAGTCCACATCTACCAGCCACGCCTGATCAATGACAGGGCTTTGGTCGAAATGGACTTCGTCGACGGTGTGACACTGACCGACTACGTAAAGGAACACCGCTTCATTCCGATGAGCGAATTCCGGCAATTCGCCAGCGGTATTGTCGGTGCAGTCGGCTACTGCCACGCCGATCTCTACCGTTTTCTGATGAATCCCGACGAAGACGACCTCGAACCGGATCCGGACGACGGCTCGCGCTTTCTGATCTCGCCCGAAAAGGAAAAAGAACTGCAGAAACGCTATTGCGTCAACCACAACGACCTCCACTCCAACAACATCATGCGACGCCACTACGACGGAAACTATGTGCTTCTCGATTTCGGCCTCGCAATTCAGGCGCAGCACTGCATCAAAAGCAGCTCCAGAGCCGACGGAGCCTATGAATACTCCTCGCCCGAGAAACTCGACGGCGGAGAAATCACTGCGGCATCGGATGTCTACAGCCTGGGCGTTCTGATGTACGAAATGCTGACCGGAAGCGTCCCGTTCGTAATGGGCACATCCGGATCAATGGCCGAGATCAGCCGCATCTATGACCGTCAGCTCCATGAGATTCCCGCCAGTCCTGGTCCGCTGCGTCAGGCCGCATTCGAAGCCATGAACCCCGGCAAGACCTATGTCAGAGACTATCCGGAAGAGCTGGAGGCGATCATAATGAAATGTCTTGAAAAACGCCCCGAAGACCGCTATCAGAACGCGAAAGAACTCCACAAAGCCCTCATGGAAGTTTTCTCGATGACAGCTGCGCCTCGGGATGACGAATCGAAAACCGTCATAAAAGCAATGCAGGCAAGCATTGACGCCCTGAAAAAAGAGAATGAATCCCTGCGCCGGCGTCTTGCGGAATGCTCCGGCAGCGAACCGACGCGCCAACCTCTTTACAAAGCCGGCGACATGATCGGATCAATGATGGTCTGTCACGTCGACCGATCAGGCGAACACGGCCTTCTCATAGCAACACGCAGTGCCGGTCCCGAACGCTGGTGTCGTAAGGTCGACGAAGAAGATTTCGAACTCTTCTCGCTCCAATCGCAGCAATGGTACAGCGAAAACTGCTTCATTATCCCGCGCGGCACCCATCTGCCGACACGCAGCGAGATAGCCCTGATCAGAAAGTCGCTCCCGATCACACCGGAACTTACCCCTCAGCTGATCTGGTGTGGCGACAGCGAAAACGGTCAAGCGTTCGCAATCGATCTCTCGACCGGCGAAGAATTCTCTGCGCCCCGGCAACATGCATCGTTCTGGGCTGTTAAAGTATTCTGAATCTATCAACCCCAATTGGCTGAATACAAAATGAGCAAAACCGTCCGCCAGTCAAACATCGAGTTACTACGGATCGTGTCGATGCTGGCCGTCATCCTCGTCCACCTCGACGGAGCCGCCCTCGGACTGCCGCTGCCTTCCGGCCTGTCTGCCGCAAACGGGCCTGACATATGGAAACTGGTTGTCGAATCGGTCACCATTATCGGAGTGAACTGCTTCACCCTCATTTCCGGCTACTTCGGAATCAGAGCGTCGGTCGGAGGTCTTCTGCGGCTGACAGCCGTCTGCATCTTCTACTCCGTCGGACTCTACACCCTCGCAGCCGCCTCCGGATTAGTCGGATGGTCGTTCGGGACGTGGATAGAATCGTGGATGGTCTACACTCACACTGACCTGTGGTATGTGCCGGCCTACATGCTCCTATATCTGCTGAGCCCGTTTCTGAACGCCGCCATAGCCAGCATGACAGACCGGCAGATGACTCTCTGGACAGCCATGTTCACAGTTGCCAACATCTGGTGCGGATGGGCATGGGATGCGTCATTCAACCCGACAGGCTACACTCCGGTGCAGCTCATAATGATGTATCTGATCGGACGCTGGCTTGCGCAGCGACGCGACAGCCATAACCGACTGAACGCCATAATGCCTATCGGCGTCTATTTCCTGTCGACAGGCGTGACTCTCGCCGTATCGCTCTACATGCCCCCCGTAAAGGCCTTTGCCTACAATGCTCCGTGGGTAATCGTATCGTCAGTGGCGCTTTTCATGTTCTTCGCAAGACTGAACTTCCGGTCGACGAGTGTGAACATGCTCGCAAAAGGCGCGTTTGCCGCCTATCTGATCCATAAGAATCCGCTCGTATGGGGCGGAATAGTGCGTCCTGCCGCCATTGATGTATGGCAGCAGAACTCACTGATTCTCTATTCGGCATTCTGTCTCGGATTCACCTCGCTGATCTATCTGCTGTCAGCTGTGGCGGATGCAGTCAGACGGTGGCTATTCGGGAAGGCGGAACTCCTGGCCGACGATAAAGTCAAGATAAAGACGCGAGAATAGATCGTTGTTGGCCTTCGTGTAACGCACATCGGTGAACACCTGCGCCAGCGAAGTCTTGCCGTTTTCGGCAACAAAACGCCTGCTATCGTCGCGCGCTTCCTTTTCAGCGTAGATCTCACGGATTCGATCTTCGGAATAATCGTGATACTTCTCCGAATGGATCACCGCCTCAACCGGAATGCGGTCGCTGACCGGAGGATTGCCCTCGGGGTAACCGACCGAAAGAGTGATCAGCGGCACCACTCTCGACGGAAGCTCGAGCACACGCGCGATCTCATGTGCATTATAGGTCGTAGTCCCGAGATAGCAGCATCCGAGGCCGTTCATTTCGGCAACCGTACAGAATTGCTGAGCAAAAATAGCCGTATCGATAACAGCCGTCATGAATGACTGGAAATTATCATAGCCCGGAACAGCATCGCTCGCCTCACACCATTTGACAAAACGGTTGAAATCAGCACAGAACGTAAGCACCACGCTACACCCTTCGGTCTGAGGCTGATTGAAATGGAGCGGAGCGAGAGCACGCTTACCCTCGGCCGAACGTGTCACCACGACACTGTAAAGCTGCATATTGCCCGTAGTCGGAGCCTGCGCGGCCGCATCAAGCATAGTCTGAAGGTCTTCGTCTGTCACAGGGCGGGCGCTGTAGGCACGTACCGTACGGCGCGTCTTGAAATACGTCAGGTCAATCATAATTCGTTTTATTCATCAGTTTAGAGTGTATATAGACTCTTTTCTGCGTAAATTTACTAAATCTTTTCGAATTCAGACGAATCCCGAAAATTCTGATTTGCAATTGCCGCAATTTGTGACTAACTTCGCATTGTGATTCACATCTCCCCCACCACAATGAACAAGTTCCAGCCATTCAGCCTCAACATACGCGGTGAACTCCACCGATTCGACAGACCGGCCATCATGGGAATCGTCAATGTGACCCCGGACTCATTTTTCCAGGGTTCGCGCACAAACGAAAGCGATGCCATTGCCAGACGAGTCAGCAGGATGATTGCCGACGGCGCTGACATAATCGACATCGGCGGCTACTCCTCACGGCCCGGAGCCTCAGACGTAGCTCCCGACGAAGAACTGCGCCGGCTTGAAAAAGGACTCAGCATAATCCGGAAGATCGACAGTTCGATCCCCGTATCAGTCGACACATTCCGCGCCCGCGTCGCAGAAACCGCAATCACACAACTCGGAGCCGACATAATCAACGACATCAGCGGCGGTGATCTAGACAACAGCATGTTTGAAACCGTGGCAAGGCTTAAAGCCCCCTATATCCTCATGCACATGCGCGGCACCCCGGAAACCATGCAGTCGCTCACCGACTACACCGACGTGACCCTCGCCGTCGGAGCCGATCTCTCCGAAAAACTGAGCCGGCTGGAAGCTCTTGGAGTCTGCGACACAATCGTCGCCCCCGGGTTAGGATTCGGAAAAACAGTCGACCAGAACTACCGGCTCCGTTCCGCCCTCCCACATCTGACAGAACTTCTGCGCAGACCGGTGCTTATCGGACTCTCACGTAAATCGATGCTGACACGCCCGCTTTCGATCACTCCCGCCGACGCCCTTGCCGCAACAGTCGCCGCCAACACAATCGCACTCACTAAAGGCGCCTCGATTCTGCGTGTCCACGACGTCGCGGAAGCCTGCCAGACACGAACCATACATAACCTCACGCACACACCCTCACTCGCAGCCAGCCTATGATCTCGTTCTCACTGCTCGATGCCCTCGACATCACGATAGCCGCCCTGTTGCTCTTCTACATCTTCCGGATCATGAAAGAATCCGGAACGCTCAACGTCTTCTTCGGACTGCTCGCCTTCATAACCGTCTGGGTACTCGCCTCGCCCATACTCGGCATGAAACTGATCGGAACCGTGCTCGACAAATTCATGTCGATCGGACTGATCATAATCGTCATCCTCTTCAAAGACCAGATCAAACGCTTCCTTGTCGAACTGGGCGACCACAAACGATGGAGAGTCCTGCGGCGGATGTTCCACCACTCCCGCGCCGGCAAAGGATCAGACGGAACCGACTCATTCATCTTCCCCATCGTCTACGCATGCATGAACATGGCCAAGACCCGGACAGGAGCCCTCATCGTAATCGAACAGTCCGTCTCACTCGAAGCCTACGAACGCTCCGGCGACATAATCGACGCCAACATCAATTCCCGGCTCATTGAAAATATATTCTTCAAAAACTCACCCCTCCACGACGGCGCACTCATAATTGCACACGACCGCATCCAGT
>JAIDJZ010000314.1 GCA_029051965.1 Paramuribaculum sp.
ACTGCAGCGGTGCGGTTGCAGATTCTGAGGCGTTTTTTCATTTATGCAGTCATGTTTATTTTGCTGCAAATTTAGGCCGATTGTCAGCGGGAATCAATGGATGGATTAAGGTTTGAGCCGGACGATTCAAGGTTTTGACGGAATTTTGCGGGTGTAGTGCCTGAGATCTGTCTGAACAGGCGGTTGAAATAGGAGCTGTCGTCGAATCCCAGGGCACAGGAGATCTCTTTGACGGTCATGTCGGAGTAGGCAAGCATCCGTTTTGCCTGCAGGACGATTTCGGTCTGAATATTGCCGGTGACGCTCATGCCGGAGATCCGCTTGACGATTTCGTTGAGATATACGGGCGAGAGGCTGAGCAGATCAGCGTAGTAGGAGGGGCTGCGGCTTGACCGTATGTGCATGGTCAGTGCTTTTCGAAACAATAGGTAATGCTGTCGCTGTCGCTGACTGACGCCGGGGGTGTCGGTATGGTCAATTACCAGTGTGTCGGCGAAGAGGTCGGTAAAGGCTTTTCCTATTGATTCGGTCAGCGGGGGCGAGTCGGTGTGGGATCGGATTATGTCGAAGAGTTGGGAGAGTTCTTTCAGTGTTTCGGTTGTTGTGCGGATGCTGAAGCCGTGAAGAAAGGCGTCTTCAAAGATCATGCTGCTCCGGTTGCTTATGAGTGAGCTGTCGGCAAACATGATCCGGGCATGCAGTTTTGTGGAGCTTATAAAGCGATGGATCTGCCACGGTTTGACGAACATTAGCTCTCCTTGCCCGAGTGTGATTTCCCTGAAATCGCATTCGATTCTGGTGCTTCCGTGATCGATTATTCCGAATATGTAGTAGTCGTCGCAGTGGGCGTAGGTTTTCGGTGGATTTAATCCGGAGTCGGGAGATATGATGCGCAATTCAAGTTTTTGCTGGAGATTCTCTGCGGCTTTGTGGCATGGGGGCTGATTCATTTATAGCGAGGGGGGGATGTGGCGGAGGATATAAAAGAAAGAGGGTGTGTCATAATGGCTCATCCGGGTCGTCGCCTGAGGGATTCGGGTTCGGTCATTGACGACAGTCAACTCCCATCACCCTCACCCTCATGCTTCTACCGTCTGAACCATTCTGACAGCACCCTCACCATCCGGTAGAAAATAAAGGCGCTGTGTCAAAATTTTGAATTTTGACACAGCGCCATTGCGTTGGATTTGTAGCGAATCCGGGACTCGAACCCGGGTCTCCACCGTGAGAGGGTGGCGTGCTAGGCCTCTACACTAAATCGCCTTTTGCTCAATTGCTCTGAATTGATGTTGCAAAATTAAGGCGATTTTTTTGATTGGCCAAATTATTTCGCGATTTTTTGAAATGAAATTCTGAAAACTCGGTCCACGGCAGATGGTGTGCGACGTGTGAGTCGGGTTGGTGTTATCCGGCAGTCGGTCCTTCGAGTGTTATTCGTCCGAAGAATTCGGGGCGGTGGAAGTCGGGTTCTGGCGTTGAAATCGGGGACCAGCTTAGGAAGTGGGGAGCGTCTGTCAGGTCGGCGCATTTGTAGAAGTTGCCGGTCATTTCGATGGGAGATCCGTCGAATCTGAGGTTCATCAGTTCAAGCGGGATGGCAACGAGGAGATTCCACGAGAATAGTCCTTCGAGTTCCTGGAAGGGTCGTGTTCCGCAGGAAGGGAAGCGTTTGATTGAGTCGAGCTGGGCGTCGGTCAGCTGTTGGCCGGAATGCCGGTTCTGACGGCATGCGGCATGGGCTGTCCCGATGCAGTTGAATTCGAAGTTGTAGTAGGGGAGATTGCCGTCGGGGCATACGAAGAATTCGACGCATGAGTCCTGGTGGACAGATGAGTTGTTTTCGAAGTTTACGGCGCGCAGATAGTTGCATCTGACAAAGAAGTCGATGTAGATGAAGTTGCCGGAATGGGCAACGGCGATTGTAGTGAGCGGGCGGTAGGGGAACTGCTCTTTCCAGTTGAGGCAGTCGATGGTCCGTCGCGCGCCTGCTTCTTCCAGACGTCTGATTATTTCATCTTTTGAAAGGTTGTCGAGTTCGGGGATGAACGGGACAGAGAGTGAGGGTCTGTTGTCTGACATGGGGAGATTGATATGAGAAGGTTAGGGTAAGAGATTCTGGATTGCGTGGACTGTTCCGATGAGGGCCATTCCGATGAGCACTCCTGCGATGGCGCGGTTGAGTACCCAAAGAGTCCGCATGTTGAAGCGTCCGCGTACTTTGTCGACAAAATATGTTATCAGAAACCACCAGGTCAAAGCTCCGGCAATAATTGCGAGATAGCCGGCGATGTAGTGGTAGTAGACATAGTTCGAGTCCATGAAGTTGAACCTGGCGAAGAGTCCGATAATGAAGAACAGAATCAATGGGTTGGAGAAGGTGAACAGGAATCCTGTCGCGAAGTCGCGCCAATAGTTTGTCGGGGATTCTGATGTTCTCGGAATCGATTGCGTCGGGTTGTTGCGAAAGAGGTATATTCCGTAGATTATCAGCACTAAGG
>JAIDJZ010000315.1 GCA_029051965.1 Paramuribaculum sp.
GAGCCTCTTGTCGGATTCGAACCAACGACCCCGAGATTACAAATCACGTGCTCTGGCCAACTGAGCTAAAGAGGCAGGTCTTGTTTCTTGCTTGAGCAGCCTTCCGGCTCAAAAGCGATGCAAAGTTATGACGTTTTTTTCATTCCACCAAACATTTCTTGAAAAAAATTTGTTATCACATCCAATAAATCTGCCCGCTCCAAGCGACACACACCTATTATTCAGCCCATTATCCCCGCAAAAATTATTTTGCGGCAGTCAGACTTTTTTATCCATGCTCCGGACCGTAACACATCGGCCGTGCCGCTCACCGCTCCACACTGTGATGAAGGATCTCCCGTCCCGACGCATCCCTGACAGAAATCTCAAGACTCCTGTCATCAGCCGTCGCCTCGAGCAGATCCACATTGCTGTTGACAATAACCGGAAACTCCGCTCCGTTTTCCCCTCCGGCCTCGACATAAAGATGGCGGTGGAGATGGCCGCAGAGCATCACATCGATCCCCGCCTCATTAAGAATGGGCACAAACAGACGCTGCGAGTGGAGCTGCCCGTGCCACGTATCGCCGAACGGCGGCACATGAACGACCGCTACCTTATAAGGAGCCGAGCGAAACTCCTCCGACCCGACAACCTCCTTGAGCCACCTGGCCTCATCCTCGCGGTAACGGTCCATCTGATTAAGCCCGAAATATTCTATATCACTATCCGGCTTATCCTCCCCGCCATCCATAACGACAAAAAACACCGGACCCTGCCGGAACGCATAATAAGGCATCCCGGTCGAAGCAGGAAAATAATCCGGATAAGAAGACGCAAGCACACCGCGCCCCTCATGATTCCCGCGCACCATATAAAACGGGACCTCCGAAGCAAACATCTCGACAGCCTTATTGACAAAACCGTCCATCAGCTGCTGCCTTGTGTCCATATGACTCACCATATCGCCGTTGAAAATCACAAAATCCGTATCGCCACGGCGCACACCCCGAAGCAGATTCGCCATCTTTGCCGTATCGGCATGCATATCATTGACAACACTGAACCGGATCGAACGCTTCGACGGATCAATCGTCGTAAAACGCAACGGCTCCTTTTTATAAACGCGCGTCGAAGCGACACGCCCGTAACTGACCTGATAGGAATCCTCCTCAGTCACCTCCTGCGAAAAAACGCGGTAGCGATAAGTCGTCCCAGGCTGCAGACCGTCCACCTTCACACGGTGGAGCGTACCGATCACCTTACGTCCCAGATGAGTCTGAAAATACTTCGGACGCTCCTCGGCATAGAAATGAAAATCATCGTCAGGCGCAGTCTCAACCCACGAGACAGAGCGCACATCCGTGCCCCAGACAACGACAGCCTCATGCTCACCCACCTGCTGCAGATACGGTCCGAAAGTTATTTCAACAGCAGACCCGCCAGCACACACAGCGGCAAACAGAATCGAAACGACAGCTTTTTTCAGAGAATTCATAATCATCGGTCAGTATGGTTAGTCAATATGATTGGTCTTTACTCATTTCACTTCCCAAAATTAACCATTTTCCACTGAAATAAAAAGCTTTTTAAAGCATATGCCGCCAACAAAGCAACCCGACACCATTTTTTTTATTATATTTGCCGGAACTTTTCCCAACACAAACATTCCCCAGTTTACCCATAAATGAAAACCCCAAAAACCGACGCACGCATCAGCGCATTGCGCGAAACAATGAAAAACAGTGGCATCGACGCCATGATCATACCTCAGACCGACCCGCACCAGGGCGAATACCTTGCCGACCACTGGCAGGTACGCCGATGGCTTTCCGGCTTCACCGGATCCGCCGGCGACCTGGTCGTCACGCAGAACGACGCCTTCATCTGGGCCGACTCACGCTACTGGCTTCAGTCAGCCCAGCAGCTCGAAGGAACATGCATCGGAGTAATGGAAGACGGAAAACCGGCAACACCATCCATTGCCGAATGGCTCTGCGCCACAATCCCCGCCGGCTCGACAGTCGGAATCGACGGCATGGTCTTCTCCGTCACCGCAGCCGAACAACTCTCCTCACGGCTCGCAGCAGCAGGCATAGCGCTCAACACAGCCTTCAGCCCGATCGACCTCATCTGGACCGACCGACCCTCGCTCCCAAAAGCCAAAGCATTCATCCACGAAGAAAAACACTCCGGCGAATCAGCCTCATCCAAAATCTCGCGCATCCTCGAAAACGTCAGAGCCGCAGGCGCCGAAGCCGTCTTCATCTCCGACCTCGCCGAAATCGCCTGGACACTCAACCTGCGCTCGTCCGACGTCGAATGCAACCCCGTCGTCACATCATTCCTCCTTCTCACACCAAGCGAATCGACACTATTCATCGACCCCGACAAACTCACACCCGAGATCTCCGGCCATCTGACAACCTGCAACGTGACCACACTGCCCTACTCCGAAACCGAAGCAGCTCTCAGCCGTCTCCCTGAAGACCTCTCCGTCCTCGTCAGCGCCTCCCAGACCGGCATCACACTGCGCTCGATCCTCGGCAAACGAGCGATTGTCGGATCCTCACCCGTCGCCCTGCTGAAAGCCGTCAAAAACCCCGTGCAGCTCGCCGGCATACGCGAAGCCATGATCCGCGACGGCGTCGCACTCGTCCACTCATTCATGGAAATCGAAAAACGGATGGCCGAATCAATCCCGACAACCGAAATCGACGTGGCCGACATCCTGCGCCGACACCGCTCCACCCACCCCCTCTTCTTCGACCTTAGCTTCGACACAATCGCCGGATTCGGACCCCACGGAGCAATCGTCCACTACTCAGCCACCGACGAAAGCAACATGACCATCTCCCCCGACAACCTTCTCCTCGTCGACTCCGGAGCAAACTACATCGACGGAACGACCGACATCACGCGCACAATCGCCCTCGGAACCCCGACCGACAGCCAGAAACACGACTTCACCCTCGTCATGAAAGGCCACATCGCCATAGCCCGCGCAATCTTCCCCGAAGGGACCCGCGGCGCACAGCTCGACGTCCTCGCACGCCAGAACCTCTGGAACGAAGGCCTCAGCTACCTCCACGGCACAGGCCACGGCGTCGGCCACTTCCTCAACGTCCACGAAGGCCCACAGAGCATCCGACTCAACGACACCCTCGCTCCGCTCATGCCCGGAATGGTCACATCCAACGAACCCGGACTCTACCGCGAAGGAAAATATGGAATCCGCTGCGAGAACCTCGTACTGACCCAGCCCGAACTCTCCACCGAATTCGGCAACTTCTTCAGCTTCGAGACCCTGACCCTCTTCCCCTTCGACCTCTGCCTCTTCGACACATCAATCATGACCGACGCCGAAATCGAATGGGTCAACAACTACCACTCCCTCGTCCGCGAGAAACTACTCCCTCGCCTCGACCCCGCCGCCTCACAGTGGCTCACCGAAAAAACACGTGAACTAACCCGATAACCCACCAGCAATCCCCCCGACAATGGCACTCATAATACCCCTCCGCGGATTCACACCCAAAATCGGCCGCAACACATTTCTGGCCGAAAACGCAACCCTCATCGGCGACGTCACTCTTGGCGAAGGCTGCAGCGTATGGTTCAACACCGTGCTCCGCGGCGACGTCAACACAATAACCATCGGCGACCGTGTAAACATCCAGGACGGCTCCGTACTCCACACCCTCTATCAGAAATCCACAATCGAAATCGGCAACGACGTATCCATTGGCCACAACGTCACACTCCACGGATGCAAGATCCACGACCTCGCCCTCATCGGAATGGGCGCAGTCGTAATGGACGACGCAGAAGTAGGCGAAGGAGCGCTCGTAGCCGCCGGATCAGTCGTGCTCTCCCGAACCAAAATCGGACCCAACGAACTCTGGGGAGGCGCACCCGCAAAATTCATCAAAATGGTCGACCCCGCGACATCGCGCGAACTGAACCAGAAAATCGCACGCAACTACCTCATGTACTCACGCTGGTACACCGATCCCGAGACCGAAGCCTGACCCAACCACACCATAACCTCCATAATTCACTAAGGCGCGTGTCGGCGATTTTCGCCGGCACGCGCCCTCATTTACCGCAGCATTCTCTTAATTTTCATAAAAACTCTTGACAAGGGGTGGAAAATGTATTAAATTTGCACGATATTTAGGTGACATCCGTCCAAACGCATCGACAAGGCCAGACAATGAACTACAAAACCAAATTCCGCAGAATAATCGACAGATCCCGCGCCATAACCGTAGCAAGCGTGGCAATGGTCCTGCTCATACTCGGAATCACACTCATCCTCGGCCTTGCGACCCGGCGCGCGGCAGGCATCCTCCGGTCCGACATCGGATTCATCGCTGTCGTCGATCCTGCCTACGGCCAGCCGGCCCTCGACTCACTGACAGCCTGTCTGGAAAAAGCCCCGTTTGTCGAAACTGTCACAAAACGCACGGCCGACGAAGTTCTCGCCCGTTGGGAAACAACAATGGGCACCGAAGAACTCCTCGACATCAACCCGTTCCTTCCCGAATACGAAGTGATCGTACGCCAGCAATGGGCCAGAGCCGACAGCCTCCAATCGATTGCCGAAAAAATCCGCACCTTCACATGCGTCGACCACGTCCAGGTCAACACCGACATCGCTGCCGGAATAAACCGCACGATCAGCTCCGCCCTGCTCATCCTCTCAATCATCGGATTGACGCTCGTAATCGTCTCCGTTGTCCTCATGACAAACACCCTCAAGCTTCAGCTCCACTCCCACCGCTTCGTCATCCACACCCAGCAATACGTCGGCGCCACAATCGCCTACATCGTACGGCCCTACATCCGCCGCGCTGCCGTAAGCGGACTCTTCTCTGCCATATCCGCAACCGCAATCCTGTCGGCGCTCGGCGCCTATGCAGCCTACGTCGACCCCATAGCGGCATCTCTCTTCCTCTGGTCCGACATCCTGATCGCGGGGACATCACTCATTCTGATCGGCCCCGCTCTCTGCGCTCTGACCGCTATGATAGCCGCACGAAAATATGTCCGCCGAAGCTACGACGAAATCTTCAACTGACCGGTCACACCTTAATTAATATAATCATTCTCCATCATCGTCGACCGACTCAATAGACTCTCCCCCGACCACAACAAAAAAAACAACAACTTCAAATGGCAAAAAACACCAACCCCTCCAACCCCGACGAATCAGGGATCAAAAAAGAATCCGCATCCCAGATGCCACTCATGCGGATCAACTTCATTCTGATGGCCATTGCCGCCGCCATGATCATAATCGGATTCATCCTGACATCCGGAGGCGCATCCGCCGATCCCGACCAGTTCAACCCCGAAGTCTTCTCGACACGCCGCATCATCATCGGCCCGAATCTCGCCTTCCTCGGATTCATCTTCATGGGCGTTGCCATCATGTGGCCCGGGAAAAAGAAACATTCAGCCGGCAACTGATCCGGCTTCGCCACGCCACATTCGCGAATTCATCTATCAAAAACCCAATAATCCTATCCTATGAATTGGTTTGACGCCCTCATAATGGGCATCGTCCAGGGACTGTCCGAATATCTCCCGATCAGCTCAAGCGGACACCTCGAAATCTTCCGCAGCATCCTCGGAATAGACCTTGAAGGAGCCGAAGCGCTCGAACTCGTCGTTGCCCTGCACGTCGCAACCGTGCTTAGCACAATCGTCGTACTCTGGAAGGAATTCCTACCGCTCTGCACCTCATTCCTCACCCTAAAGCGCGACAACAACACCCTCTACGTCCTGAAAATCTTCGTTTCATGCATCCCCATTGCGATCGTCGGACTCTGCTTCAAAGACCAGATCGACAACCTCTTCGGAGGCTCACTGACGCTCGTAGGCGTATGCCTGATCTTCACCGCGCTTCTACTCTCTTTCGCCTACTACTTCCGCGGACGGAAACCATCGGCCGCCTACTCCGCTTCAGCAGCCACTCCGCTCCTGCCGCGTGAACACTCGATAACATTCCGCGACGCATTCATCATCGGATGCGCTCAGGCCCTCGCTGCAATGCCCGGACTGAGCCGATCCGGTTCGACAATCGCCACCGGACTGCTACTCGGCGACCGACGCAGCGAAATCGCACAGTTCTCATTCTTCATGGTGATAATCCCGATTCTCGGACAGGCTCTCCTCGACGCCTACCACATCATCGACGGATCCTCTGCCGCCAACTCGATCGGACTCGTTCCGCTTCTCGTCGGCTTCGTCGCAGCATTCGTGGTCGGATGCATCGCCTGCAAATGGATGATCGAACTCGTCAAGCGCGGAAAACTCATCTGGTTCGCCATCTACTGCGCCATAATGGGCATCGTATGCATCGTCTGGTAATCCCCCCTCTCACTAAAACAAAACTTATCAGCTGATGGACTTTATAACCGGCGAAACGCTACTCATCGACAAACCCGTCGGATGGACATCCTTCGACATCGTCAAACGCGTCCGTTCGACACTCACCCGACGCTACGGGCTGAAAAAGCTCAAAGTCGGCCACGCAGGGACTCTCGACCCCCTCGCCTCCGGCGTAATGATTGTCGTGACCGGACGATCGACAAAAATGATCGAACAGCTGCAGGCTGGTGTCAAGGAATACATCGCGACAATCGCTCTCGGAGCGACAACCCCCTCCTTCGACCTCGAAACCGAAATCGACGCCCGCTACCCGACCGACCACATAACCCGCCAGCTCGTCGAACAGACCCTCTCCCGGTTCACTGGGCGCATCGAGCAGATCCCGCCGGCCTTCTCCGCTTGCAAGATCGACGGAAAGCGCGCCTACGAACTCGCCCGGAAAGGTAAAGAAGTCGACCTCAAACCCAAAATCCTCGTCATCGACGAAATCGAGCTCCTCGAATTCTCTCCAGTCTCCATAACTGTCAGGGTCGTCTGCAGCAAAGGAACCTACATCCGCGCCCTCGCACGCGACATCGGACAGGCGCTCCGATCCGGCGGACACCTCACCGCGCTCCGGCGGACGCGCGTCGGCGATGCCCTGATCGGCGACTGCCTCGAAATCGACCGCACCGTCGAACTCCTCCGGGAAGTCGACATAACACTCCCCGAAAACCCCGACCTCATTCCCGAAAAACTTTCTCAACGATTTTCTCAGACCAAAATATGAAGCTTTCTCAATTCAAATTCAACCTCCCCGAAGAACTTATCGCACAGCATCCCGTTCCGCAGCGCGACGAATCGCGCATGATGGTCATCAACAGAACCACAGGCGAAATCGAGCACCGCGTCTTCAAGGAAATAATCAACTACTTCGAAGAAGGCGACATTTTCGTCTTCAATGACACCCGTGTATTCCCCGCACGCCTCTACGGCTACAAGGAAAAGACCGGCGCTCGCATCGAAGTGTTCCTCCTTCGCGAACTCAACGCCGAAAACAAACTCTGGGATGTCCTCGTCGAACCCGCACGAAAAATCCGAATCGGAAACAAACTCTATTTCGGCGACGGCGAATCAATGGTTGCGGAAGTCATCGACAACACGACATCTCGCGGTAGAACTCTGCGATTCCTCTACGACGGACCCCACGACGAATTCAAGAAAGAACTGTTCGCTCTCGGACAGCCCCCACTCCCTCACTACATCGTGCGCGAACCCGAAGAACTCGACGCCGAACGCTACCAGACAATCTACGCCGAAAAAGAAGGAGCTGTCGTCGCGCCCGCTGCCGGACTCCACTTCAGCCGCGAGCTCCTCAAGAGACTTGAGATCAAAGGGATCAACCAGGCATTCCTGACTGTCCACAGCGGACTCGGCAACTTCCGCGAAATCGACGTCGAAGACCTCACGAAACACCGCATGGACTCCGAACAGATGGAAGTCACCCAGGAACTCGTCGACACCGTCAACGCCATAAAGGACTCTCAGCACCGCGTCTGCGCCATCGGAACATCCGTCCTTCGCGGTATCGCAAGCGCCGTAAGCATGGGCGGACACATGAAAACCTACACCGGCTGGACCAACAAATTCATCTTCCCCCCCTACGAATTCACCGTGACCGATGCCCTCCTGAGCAACTTCCACCTCCCCTACTCCACCATGCTCATGATGGTTGCCGCATTCGGTGGCTACGACCTCGTCATGAAAGCCTACGACGAAGCTATCAAGGAAAAATACCGCTTCGGTGCCTACGGCGACGCTATGCTCATAATCTGACCCCGAAAAACCCGTTCAATTTCATGGCAGACGCCTCGAAAACCAGCGAATACAAAACCCTCGCAGCCCCCTGCGAGGGCATTATTCGTGAGAAAATGAGCCGTTTTCTCGCATTTGCCACACCCGTCAGATCGGCCGGTGAAGCTAAGGAATGGATCGCATCCATCGCCTCTCGCTACCACGACGCCCGCCACGTCTGCTGGGCATATATGCTGCGCGCCGACGGATCCGAATTCCAATGGTCCGACAACGGCGAACCCTCCGGAACTGCCGGAAAACCGATCCTCGGACAGATGCGATCCAAAGAAATCACAAACGTCGCAATCGCAGTCGTCCGCTACTTCGGAGGCATCAAGCTCGGCACATCCGGCCTGATAGCGGCCTACCGCGAAGCCGCCCGCGAAGCAATCGAAGCCGGACAGATCATAACCGACTTCGAAACCGCCACCCTGACTTTCACATTCCCCTACCTCTCGATGAACTCCGTCATGCGCACAATCCGCGACTCCGACGCAAAAATCGTCAGCCAGTCTTTCGACAACACATGCACGATCGCCCTATCCGTTCGCGCTGACCGCGTCGACGCTCTCACTGACCGCATTAGCTCGATCGACGGAACATCAATCCAATCCATAACCTGACAATCCACCCAAAAGAATCCGCAATGGAAGAAATGATAAAACAGCTGGCCAACGACCCCGACGGGCTCGCGACCTACGAATTCATCGCAAACAACATCGAATCGATCGACCCCGTACTCCGGCAGCTCGTCGAAAACATGATAATGGTCGACGCTTCCGGACAGTTCACTGTCTCTGCCGCCCGCTACCTCAACGCCATCGACCCCGAAAAATACGCCGGACATATCCGCGAACTGATCGCCGCAGCAATCGACAAAGACCGCGAACGCGTCTACATCGGTTCGCTTCTGACCGACATCTGGGGGCCAGACTACGCTTCCCGAGCCGACGAACTGTCGGCCACCGACCGCAACTTCCGACGCATCTACCAGCGCCTCCACCCAGCAAGTATCATCTGAGTCCAAAAAACAACAACGATGAACCGCTCCCTCTGTCTCCGCAGTCTCCTCCCTATTCTGATCCTCATCATCGCCTTTGCCGCCAACTCTAAAAACACTCCGATGTCCGAAACCCAGACAACCTCAGCAGCCCCCGACATCCTCGTCGAAATGACAACGTCCGAAGGAACAGTAGTCCTCCGGCTATTCGGCGACACCCCGCTCCATCAACAGAACTTCATCCGCCTCGCATCCGAAGGATTCTACGACGGCCTCCTTTTCCACCGTGTGATCAAAGACTTCATGGTCCAGGCAGGCGATCCCGAATCGCGCGACGCCGCTCCCGG
>JAIDJZ010000316.1 GCA_029051965.1 Paramuribaculum sp.
CGGCGCGTCGGGCATGGGGGTGCAGGCGATCGCCGACCCAGCGTTCGAACTGGGCGGCATAGTCGCGACGGAAGAGGTGGCGCGGACGCGGCGGTATGAGGGGGAGCGGCAACATATCGCCGCAAAGATAAGCAGCGGGATCAGCCTTGTCGGTCCAAATTCAAAGAATTATTTCAAAAAATTCTGATCAGGATCTGCGTCGTCGGGGTGACAGGAATGCCTGAGACTCGGTTATGACCATGTCGACGGGGATGTCGAACGGTTCGGTCTCGATTTCGTCGACGAGCTGGAAATCGTAGGCGACTCCGACGGTGAATGCGCGTGTCGTGGCAAGCAGGCGGTCGTAGAATCCTTTTCCGCGTCCGACGCGGTTGCCTGAACGGTCGTAGGCAACGGCGGGGACGATTATCAGGTCGATTCTGTCGGGGCTGACAATGTCGTCGCCGGAGGGTTCCTCGATGCTGAACGCGCCCATTTTCAAGGATGTCTTTTCGTAGGGGAGGAGTTCAAGGTTGACGCCGTTGACTCTCGGGAGGTAGAAGTGTTTGGCGCGGTTCCACCTGTCGATAAACTCAAGAGTCGACAGCTCGTCGGGGAGGGAGTGGTATATGAGAATGTGTTCGCTCATAGCGAAGGCGGCAAACTGCTCGAATCGGTCGAAAACGCGACGTGCAGCAGTCTGGCGTTCGGAGTCAGTCAAGAGGTTTTTACGAGCTTTGACCCGTCTGCGAATGTCGTTTTTGTTCATTTTCCGTTGTTGTTAAACTTGTCGGTCGTTATCGGGAATTCGGCGTTACCTCCGGCGAATTCCTTCAAAGCCTGACTGAACGCGTTGTCGGAGGCGTTGATTACCTCATAGTAGGCCGAGATGCCGAGAGCATCGCGCGCAATCAAGGCTTTCAGTTGATTAACAATCAGGTCGCGGGAAATGTTTATGTAGTACCATCTGGGCGGTATTTTTTCTGTGTCGCGGGCAAAGTAGGCAAAATCCTGCAGCAGCTGATCGTCGGCGGGGAGCATTGCCAGAAGCGATTTGAGATTCTTTGCTGTCTTGAGAGAGCTGCGGTTTCTGTCGGCGTAGTTGAACGCGAATTTCTGGAGCAGTCCGGCGTTGAAGACGTCGATATAGTAGCTTGAGATGCCGGTTGTGTCGTTGGGGACATATATGTCGGGCATTATTCCACCACCGCCATAGACGGTGCGCCCTCCTAACGTTGAGAATGTCTGTGAGGTGTCGAATTTGATGCTGTCGGGGTTGAAGTCCTCGCCGTGGCGGAATCGGTCGGCGATTTCCATGCTGTAGGAAAGGTTGCTTCCGAGGGTGTAGGGTTTCTGGATGCATCGTCCGGATGGGGTGTAGTAGCGGGCTGTCGTCAGCCGGAGCGCACTGTTGTCGGGGAGGTCGATCTGGCGCTGTACGAGTCCTTTTCCAAAAGAACGGCGTCCGAGAATGAGTCCGCGGTCGTTGTCCTGCATAGCTCCGGCAAAGATTTCGCTTGCGCTTGCCGAGAATTCGTCGAGCATTACGATGACGCAGGCGTCCTGAAATGCCCCCGAGCCGTCGGCAAGGATTTCATTTTCGACATCGCTGGTGCTGCCGTGGGTGGCTACAATGGGGCTGCCGGCAGTGAGGAATTCGTTG
>JAIDJZ010000317.1 GCA_029051965.1 Paramuribaculum sp.
AGTGTTAATAGATGTTGTAGCCAGCTGCATTGAGAGTCGGGATGACACATCTGGCCATAGTTTGGGCGGCGACAGAAGAAGTGAATCCGGGAGTGCGTTCGAGGCGGAGTGCGACTGCTATCGGTGCATTGAGCTTTTTGCTCTGCATGAAGCAGATGTACCACGTGTCGTTGCAGTGCTTGTTGCCACGGCGGTCGGCGCGTTCCGGAGTTCCGGTCTTGCCCCCGATCGAGGTTTTTTCTCCCGGTCTGTTGGGCAGTTCGCTCCAACGCTGACTCTCTTTTTGCATGTATTGCCGCAGAATCGAAGCTTCGTTATTTCCGACAATCTTTATCGGTGAAGCTGCGGGCACGGTTGAATTCCCGATTTTTTTCACGTAGCGTGTCGGTGCGAGATTTCCGTCATTGGCCACGATTGCGGCCACGCGGGCCATTGCCAGCGGAGTTGCTCTTAGCGCGCCTTGTCCCCATGCGAGTGCCATTTCGTTTCGGTTCCAGAGCCGCCGGATCTCTTTTGTCCGTGGCGGCGGATTGGTGGCAGTCCGGTAGGCCCGGAGGCCCTCGCGACCTATTTGTGTGAGCAATGTGTTGAACGGCAGGGAGCTGTTCAGTTCTCCGATGTTGAAGAAGTAGGAGGTGACAGCCTTTCCGTCGCGGTCGGTCAGGCGTGTGCCGACAGCTTCATAGATGTCGTTGAGCTGGGGGTAGAGGTTGCGGTCGTGGAGGAGACGGATGAAATAGTTGTTCGATGAGTGGATGATCGCATTCTCCATCGACATATATCCGGTCAGTCGTGCACTTCGTTCGATCTCTTCATCGATTGAGATGTAGTATTCCTGACGTGCGGCATCCGCACCGAGTCCTTTGAGTGCGGCAAGCGCTGTGATGACTTTGGCTGTCGACCCGGGTGCTGTCATGAACGTCATTCCGAGGTCGCGTTCGGTCAGCGGAGCGTGATGGGGGAGTTTCTCAAAAGGCGCGTCGCCGTAGATTTCCGCGTCGTTGAGCCGGATGATGGAGTCCTGGACGGGCACCGGATAGTTGGCCGAGGTCAGCAGATCGCCGGTCGATGCGTTGAGGATCACGACCGAGGCTCTCAGTCGGTCGAGACCTCTTAGCTGAGAGGTCGGGAAGTAGCGTTCGAAGTCCTCCTGAAGCATTTTCTGGAGTTTGGCGTCGACAGTGAGATACATGTCGCGTTCTTCACCTCGCCGGCTGTTGAATTCTTCGATTTTCGGGTTGTTGTACAGTCCGTCTTCAAGGAAGGGGAGCAGGCTGGTGTAATCACGTTTGTTCAGATTCCAGGTTTTCTTTTCATGAGGCATGAACCGGTCAGCCCTGAATCTGTCGGACGACAGAGAGACCGGAGTGGTCGGGATCGGCAGTCCCCGCAGTTCGCCGGCATAACGCGATTCGGCCATGAAGCCGATCGGGTCTGAGTCGAGATAGCCGAGCACTTTTTTTGATCCGGCATCGCCGAGCATGAATAGCATATGGTTGCCCATCGAGTAGTAGCGGGCCTTTCTGCGGTGGGCTTCGCGTCGGATGTCGGCCGGATCGACGCCTGCTGCCTGAAGGCTGCCGATCGCCGAACGGAGGGAGGCGGGCGAGCTTGTAGCAAGCAGGAGGCCGTTG
>JAIDJZ010000318.1 GCA_029051965.1 Paramuribaculum sp.
CCCATGTGATAGATGAGGTTGGATGTCGGGCCTGAAGAGGAGAAGTTGAATCGTCGCTCGGTATTCATTTTTTATGCATATTTTGATATTTGCAAAATTAGTAATAAATTTGTAAACGACAATTTAAAAATGCCATTATGGTGCAATTTGACGGGATAATGGTCGTTGTTGGCTGAACATAAGCTAACAATAGTTGTATTACATTAATAAGAGAGCCTCAGCGCTATTGAGGCGATACGAATAAACGGAACGCGCAAACGGATCCGAGTATATTTATTAAACATAGCCAAAATGAAAAAATCAAGAGTTTTTACAATTAGCGCATTGGCGCTCGCTTTGTTCGCTTCCTCAGGTTGCGGCAGTATGAACAACACAGGTAAAGGCGCTCTCATTGGCGGCGGTGGAGGCTCTGCGCTTGGTGCAGGTCTCGGCGCATTGATCGGCGGTGGCAAAGGTGCCGCGATCGGCGCAGGCGTGGGTGCTGCTGTAGGTGCCGGCGCCGGTGCACTTATCGGACGTAAAATGGACAAGCAGAAAGCTGAGCTTGAAAAACAGCTTGCAAATTCGGCTGATGTGTCGACGGTTACTGACAAGAACGGGCTTCAGGCTATTAAAGTCACCTTTAATGGCGGAATTCTTTTCCCGACCAATGGCACGACTCTGAGCACCAGTGCCCGTAAGGATTTGACTGGATTTGCGACTTCGTTGCTCAACAATCCGCAGACCAATGTGCAGATATTCGGCTTTACCGATAATACCGGTAAACTTGAAGTTAACCAGCGGGTTTCGACCGGTCGTGCCGATGCTGTCAGAACATTCCTGATAAATAGCGGTGTATCTTCTTCCCGTATCACAGCTGAGGGCCTGCCGATGCAGGACTACGTCGCTTCCAACGATACTGCTGAAGGCCGCGCACAGAACCGCCGCGTCGAGATTTATATCTCTGCGGATGAAAACATGATCAAGGCAGCTGAAAACGGAACGCTTGCCGTCAACTGATCTGTTTCATAACAACACAGACTGAACTTATAAACGGAATCAATCGCCATCTGAGTGTGATTGATTCCGTTTTTGTTGTAGTACTGTTCGGGGTTGAATGGACTTTAGAGCCGGTTCCCCAATATTTGTTAATGCTGGGGTCGCATATCTCTGAGTGATTTTTGTCTTGTGATGAAGGAACGTAGCCGTAGCTACGTGACTGAAGAACAAGGCAAAAAGCGCCGGAGAGATGCGATGATAAGGTAATTTAATACAACAGCACACAACACCCCAATTCAGTTAAGTAAGTGTTCAAATTTAAACGATAGTAAGAGAACGAAAATCTTTTATACA
>JAIDJZ010000319.1 GCA_029051965.1 Paramuribaculum sp.
CGCCCTTTGCCGAACCGGAACAGGCGTAATTGCTCCGGACCATAAAATCTTAAGCCGTATCATGCACCCAGAAGACTTCATAGCCATTGTCGCCAGTCTCAAAATAGGCGCCTCTCCCCTCTTTGTCTATCACACCGAAATTCGCCTGCACACCGAGAGGTCGCGGAAGTGTATCAAGCAGGTTTCTGAAATCTTCGACCGTCACACAACTTTGCAAAGCCCGGCTCATCAGAAATCCCTCCCGGTCCTTCCATAGACGTGAATTGCGTGGCAGATTTCCGGCTACCGTATTCATGATTGCAAAACCGGCACGGTTGACGCCTGCCCACGCCTCCTGTTTGAGCGTGTCTTCCGAATTAAACAGCGCGACATAGTCAAATCTCGGATCTGCCGAGCGAACTGTATCCACATAGTTTTCGGAATGCGATGTATCACGGTGTTTCCACAGCATACTGCACCCCGAATTTGAAGCACTCTGCCCGATGACGGCTGACGTACATGGATGGACCGTAAACGGAGTCATCGACGCGGCAACTACTAAAAATGCTATTGGCCTGTTCTTCATTCCTGGTAGGAACTGATAGCGGCAGTGTCTGCCGGAACATTTTTATTATGCTTGTCGAAAATATTGCGGGCACGCTTGACGAAGCGGTCACACGCACCGCGCCACTGTGATGGGATCGGCCCCTCGGCAGGAAGAAGCCGGAAAGAGCGTTCCGAGCCGGATGGCTGTGTCACAAAGACGAGCCTGTAGGTCGCCGTGTCGACAACAGCTTTCCCTGAAGAATCCCGTGTCAGACGCACACGGGCCATCGCACCCCCTTGTGTGTCATCCTTCTTCATGGCAGAAACAAAATTGCCAAGTGAATAGACGAGGAACACCTTCTTGCCAAGTTTCTCATTATAGCGCATTTCCATCGGCTGAATAACGTGAGGATGACCGCCGATAATCAGATCGACGCCTTGATCTTCAAGAAAATCGGCAAGCGCCTTCTGTTCCTGATTCGGCAAAAGAACATACTCGACGCCCCAATGCATGCAGGCGGCTATGATCTCAGCACCCGAATCTTTTGCTTTCTGGATATCTTTTTTAATCTGATTCCGGTCAATATAGTCGACGACTACATCTCCCTGAACCGAAATACCGTTAGTCCCGTAAGTGTAATTAAGAAATGCCACCTTAAATCCGTTGACATCACATATCGCCGGACACACGCTATCGCGCTCGGCCCGATTCCGATAGATTCCGGCATACGGCAACCCTTCGGCATTCAGTCTGTCGATAGTGTATCTCAACCCCCGGTCACGCCTGTCGAGAGTGTGATTGTTAGCTGCAAGGATGAAGTCAAAACCGGATGTTTTCAGCTGAGTAAGATAGCTGTCCGGGGCATTGAAACACGGATAGCCCGAGTAAGGAGCTCCTGCGATCGGAGTTTCAAGATTGACAACGGCAAAATCCGCAGATTTCACATACGGCTCTATCGCCGTATAATAATCTGAAAAGTCATAGACTCCACCCGGACGCCGGGCGGCGTCAAGCTGCCGGAAATGCTGCATGGCGTCACCGACAAACACAATATCGGCCGTCTGGGGAGAAACGAGACCGAGCGTAAAACCGAAAAGTAGACCAAAAAGCGTCATATTGCAAGGATTTAGTCTGCCATGTGATTGAATCCCTGAGCCTTCAGCGTCATTTCTACGCCGTCGCGAGTGATCAGCGCGCACCCTAACTCCGGCTTTGTCATGTGACCGATGACCTTGATGCCACGCATTTTCGAAATGTCATCGTGGAAATGAAGAGGAACAGTAAAGACCAGCTCATAGTCTTCACCCCCGTTCAGCGCTGCCGTGGCAACATTCATGTTCAGCTCCTCGGCCATAACCGCTGTCTGATAATCGATCGGCAGACGGTCTTCATAGATACGGCATCCTGTATCAGAGGCCTTGCATAGATGGAGCAGCTCGGAAGAGAGGCCGTCACTGATATCCATCATCGAGGTCGGAACAATTCCCTTTTCTCCCAGTTCGCGGACAATATCCTTTCGGGCCTCTGGCTTGAGCTGACGCTCGATAAGATATTCCTTCCCTTCAAACTTAGGAATGAAGTCTTTGTCACCATTAGACACTCGTTTTTCCCGCTCAAGAAGCTGCAGCCCCATATACGCTGATCCAAGATCACCGCTGACGCAAATCAGATCCGTGTCTTTCGCTCCGGAACGGTAAACGACACTCTCTTTCGGCGCATCACCGACACACGTGACACTGATGACGAGCCCCGAACGTGATGCGGTTGTATCGCCTCCGACCAGATCGACTCCATAGATCTCGCATGCGAGTCTAATACCGGCATAAAGTTCTTCTATATGCTCAACCGTGAACCGCGATGAAATAGCCAGGGCAACTGTTATCTGGCGCGGAGTTCCATTCATCGCATAGATATCTGAGAAATTGACTACCGCTGCCTTATATCCCAGATGCTTCAACGGAACATAAGTAAGGTCGAAATGAATTCCCTCAACCAGCAGGTCGGTGCTTACGAGCACCTCAGTGTCCGGATATTCAAGCACTGCGCAGTCGTCACCGACACCCCTTACGGTCGATTTGTTTTTATTTTCCAGCCCGGAGGTAATCCGGTCAATAAGGCCGAATTCTCCGAGCTGTGAAATTTCTGTCTGTTTTTCCATCAGTTGGAAATTATTGGTTGTTTCAAGCTTTTGCAACAAGTTCCTTCATGATTTCCATCATTTTCGGCTGGGCTGCTTCTGCCGCCTTCTGGACTTCTTCATGAGTCGGAACGTCTGTCACATCCTTACCGCCGAGGTCCGTGATAACAGAAACCCCGAACACCTTCATGCCTCCGTGATTGGCAACAATTACCTCAGGAACAGTCGACATGCCGACAGCATCGCCGCCGATGATACGGAAGTACTCATACTCTGCCGGAGTTTCGAATGTCGGACCGGGGGTGCCGACGTAAACACCATGCATCACACGGATTCCCTTTTCCGCTGCAATTTCATCTGCCAGCGCGATGAGACGGTGGTCATAAGCCTCTGTCATAGCCGGGAAACGCGGTCCGAGGCGATTGTCATTCTTCCCGCGGAGAGGATTTTCAGGGAAAAGATTGATATGATCTGTAATGATCATAATGTCTCCGACACGGAACTCCTTGTTCATGCCTCCGGCTGCATTGCTGACATAGAGAGTCTCGACCCCGAGTTCACGCATTACGCGGACCGGGAACGTCACTTCCTTCATGTCGTATCCTTCATAATAGTGGAAACGACCCTGCATAGCCATGACAGGCTTGTCGCCGAGTGTACCGAAAATCAGATTTCCGCTGTGTCCCTCCACGGTTGAAACCGGAAAATTGGGAATTTCCGCATAGGGAATGAACTGCTTGTTCTCAATATGATCTACCAGAGCCCCGAGACCGGTTCCAAGAATAATGGCAGTAGAAGGTATCTGGCTAACTTTTCCGCGGATAAATGCGGCTGTTTCTTGAATTTTGTCAATCATGTTTCAGTAAATATGGTTAATGATATGTCGTAGTGAATTAAACAATTTATCTTATGAGAGAGTTGTTGCGAAGCAACTGATCAAGCACGTTTTCCAACGGCTGCTCATTATCGTCCTCGAAAGAGACCCTGATCGGAAGATAATATATGTACTTACGCAGATGATGCGGGAAATAGGGATTCGTCATCAGTCGCATCGCGTCTTTCTCCGTGGTCAGTATATATTTGCGTTTGCCGACCATATTTGTAAACTTCTCATTGATGCTCTCCATGTCGGAGTGGGTGAAGTTATGATGGTCACTGAAACGTTTGATCTTCACCTTCGCTTTATAGCATCGCAACTGGCGGACAAACGGACGAGGGTTGGCGACTCCTGTGACCGACAGCAAAGTATCGGAAGCCGTCAGACTGTCAAGATCGAGACGGGGCTGGCGGGAATAACCCTCACGGAAAACTGCCACCGGAGGCAGATACTTGTAGCGGGAGAACAGCAGTTTCTGATATGGGAACAGATTTAGATCACTCGCAATTACCCTTTTCTGGAGCGGAGTCATTGCTTCAGGGCACTTGGTTATCACAACGACATCTGCCCTGTTCAACGCGCTGACAGGCTCACGCAGCCGACCGAAAGGCAGCATCGAGTCCTTATGGGGAAGACGCGTGAATTCCATCAGCACAACCGCAAGACGCGGCTTGACATAACGGTGCTGAAACGCATCGTCAAGAACGATCATTTCCAAATCCGGATCAATCTCCCGCATACGTTCGATGCCGTCGACTCTCTTTTCGCAGACTGCGACCATCACGCCTCGGTCACGAAATTTCTTATAGACCTGATACGGCTCGTCACCGATGTCCTCCACATGGGTATTCTCCGTGCCGAGAACAAAACCCTTGGTGCGCCGCTTATATCCGCGGCTGAGCATACCGATACGGTACTGTTCGCTCAGCTTGTCCAGAATATATTCCGTGTGAGGGGTCTTTCCGGAGCCGCCGACGCTGATATTGCCGACAGTTATGACCGGAATATCAAATTCCGTCTGCTTGAGCATCCCGCGCTCGAACATCGCATTACGGATAGCCACAACCCACCCATAAACGATTGAAATGGGTTTCAGAATGAGGTATGACAGGATTCCGCGTTTGGCCATTCTAAACTGTCCGGTTGATTTTCAGCCGGCAAAAAATTAACGTACTCTTATATAGTTGGTGCGACACTGCAGAGGCGACATATTGCGTATTGTGCGCAATGCACGGGCTGTCTGCTGAATTGTGGCGGCATCTGTTTCTGAAATGGCCGCCGACAGGTCGCTGTCCATATCCAGGAGCATTTCCCACCACTTCACCTTAACTTCGGGATAGTTAACCGTATAGTATTCGTCTGCTCCGATCTCCTCGGCCATATCCGCAACGGCCATCTCAAGACCTCCGAGCTTATCGACAAGGCCATGCTTGAGTGCGCTCTGACCATCCCAGACACGACCCTCGGCCACCGCCTTGATCTGCGCTACAGTCCGGTGGCGACCATTGGCACAACGCGAAACAAAGAGTTCATATCCATTATTGACATATGACTGCATTGCCGCCTTTTGTCCGTCGGTCATCGGCTGAAGCAGTGTGGGAAATGATCCGGTGTTCGTCTGTACTGTTTCGACATTAACACCCAGCTTCTCTCTCATCAGCGGCTGAATGTTTGGTATTATACCGAAAATGCCGATTGAACCTGTGAGGGTGACCGGCTCCGCATAAATCTTATTGGCTCCACAGGAGATATAATATCCGCCGGAAGCCGCCATGTCACCCATCGAGACGTAAAAAGGCTTTTCCGGACAGAGTTTCTTGAACTGTTCGAAAGCTTCCCAGATCTGCTCTGAAGCAAAAGCACTGCCGCCGCCTGAGTTGACACGCAGAATCAGACCGGCAATCGACTCATCCTTAGCGATCTTCAAGATTTCAGGAACCATTGATGTTGCGCTGATTCCCTCGTTGCCTGAGTCTACAATATCACCTATAGCGTAAAGCACCGCAATCTTTTTGCCCTTTCCGGCTCTTTTCCCCAGAGGAGAATTCGAAAGGCCCACATAGTCGCTGAACGAAACCAGATTCGGTTCATCAGCCTTGCCGGTTACCGATGCAAGAAGATCGGTAATCTGATGATTATATTTCAGACCGTCGACCAGTCCCTTGCTGAGATAAAATTCAGCCCGTCTCGTGAATGTAAATGAATCGGCAAGAGCATTGATGGAATCTGCGGGAATGTTCCTGTTTGCTGCAATCTGATCTTTCACATACCCCCAGATATTGCCGAGAAAATGTTCCTGCTGTTCACGGCTGGCGTCACTCATCCCCGACAGAAGGAATGGCTCCACAGCGCTTTTGTAAGTCCCGACTTTGACAACCTGAGCTTCAACTCCGAGTTTATCCATCAGACCTTTGAAGAATATTGTTGTTGCCGAGAGGCCGTGGATGTCAAGCATTCCGATAGGATTGATGAAGACACTGTCTGCCACTGAAGCGACATAATAGTCAGACTGAGTATAGGAATCGGCATAGCTGTAGACCCACTTACCGGACTGACGGAATTCCTTGAGAGCCTTGATCAGAGCCTCAGCCTGCGCAAGCCCCATATTGGCACCGGCACACTCAAGATAGATACCCTTGATTTGGCTGTCATCTTTCGCAGCGGAAATAGCGTCGACCATATCCGTCAGCGCAACCGCTTTCTCGGCATTGCTATAGATCTGCTCCATCAGATTGACCGGAGTCTCACGATCGACAATGTTACCGCTCAGAGAAATTTTCAGGACGGAGTCATCTTGCAGCTTTACCGTTGTCACATTGCTGCCGGCTGACGACACAATCAGACCGATTGCAAAAAACATTAGAATAAATCCGATGAAGACCGAAATCCAGATTCCGGCAACAGTGCCAAGAAAACTATAGAGAAATTTTTTCATTCGATACTATTTTTTAAATCACATGGCAGACCGATGCCACGTGACAAAAGTAATGATTTTTTTAACTTCTGACAAAATTAGTCCGTTATTTCTGAAAAACTGCATCCGCCACAAAAATACGGACTGCCGGCTCAGGTCTCTGAATGAAACAGCCGGCGCCTCTTTATTGTTTTTCTGGCAGAGTCCTGATCAGTTTCCCACTTTGTGTTCTTTTAAGCTGACTGACATTGATCACAGCTTTGGGCTTCTCGGCCTTCAGCAGAAATTTAGCGGCATAATCCTCAAGCCCCTCAACCGGGCTGTCTCCCTCCACTACAAGCACGACTTCATCACCCCATTTCTCGCTCGGCCGGGATGTGATATAATACTCCCGACCCTTCATCAAATCAGAAAGTTTTCGCTC
>JAIDJZ010000032.1 GCA_029051965.1 Paramuribaculum sp.
CCCCCCCCCCCCCCCCCCCCCCCCCCCCCCCCCCCCCCCCCGCCCCCCCCCCCCCCCCCCCCCCCCCCCCCCCCCCTATAATCTATCTTATATAGATAATGCGAGGTGGATTACTTAATGATTACGACGTAGCCGCGGTTGATGCGCTCGTTCTGCTCATCTACCTGCCATGCGATAACCACTTTTTTGGTAGCGTCGTCAACGAGGACTTTTGCGTTGCCTTCATATTTGTACAGGGCATACCACCGACTGTCACTGTACTGGAAGTAGAGCGTACCTTCTACTTCAGCATCTACAGCCGCATTGGCAGGATAGTCAATCTTGATACCACCGTAGTCAACTCCCCTGCTATTGATATACCACCATCCAATTGTGCTGGTATCGCCTTCGGTCGAGTCAAGCCATGATCCATAGCCGTAACTACGCCAATCATAGTAATACGGTTCATTTCCATCGGAGGGATCCTTGCAATCGGCCCAGACAGCAGACTCGGTCATATCCTTAATCTCCTGCAACTTAGAAGGAGTGAATGGCTCAAACGAAGCCTCAACAGTCACTTTGAGATAGGCAGTCAGACCTGAAATGTCAGTTACAGTCAAAGTTGCTGTAAATGGATTCATCCCAGAAGTGGCAGTCACGGATATCACACCTGTTTCAGAGTCGATCGAGGCAACTACCTTAGGATTGTCAGACACAACGGTATAACCGCCATTGCCCAGGACAACGCTGGCCTCAGTGCTTGTAGCGCTTCCGCCGAGTGGCGTAAGGAATGTCATAGCGTCGGTGCTAAGCTGAATCTGTTCGATTGTGCAGACGCTTACAACAAGTTTTTTGTAGTTGCTGTTGGCGTCAGACACCATGACACCGCAAAGACCGTTTTTGAAACCTTCGATCATCGGAACGCCATCGACATCAACGATGTCAGCGACGGCAGGATCGAGCGAGAGGGCTTTGATTCCGCCGGTTTCAGAAGCGATTGGAAGAGCGGCACGGTTTTCCTCACCGATCTTCACTCTGACCGTATCGGTTGAGAATTGAATGTCGGGCGTTTCAGCCGTATTTCCACCGACAACGTAAACGGGTTCGTCGTTATCGTCATCGTTGCAGGCGGTGAAGCTCACCGATGCAGCTGTCATGAGAGCTGCACTCATCAAATAATAATGAAGTTTCATACTAATTTGAGTTGATAATTAGAAAGGGGGTGAGACATCCGGTTATTTCCAGTCTTTGGGATAAGTTGTGGGATCCACAACAACTTCGTCGTTATAGAAAGCACGGGCAAGTTTGTCCATTGCCTGATCCTGACCATAAGAAGTTGTACGGTAGGGATCCATAGCGAACACCATGTGTGCGCCGTAACCTGCGTTGCGGCCCTGACGGAGAGTGTTTTCAGAAGCAGCCCAACTACCCTGGGCGAATTGCATGGAGGCACCGCCGAGCTGGGAAATAGTCATGCCGGGGTAACTGTCGAGCCAGCTATCTTCATAATATGAGCTGTAGTCGGGCAGACAGTAGCTGATGAAGGTTCCGGGCTGAACACCTTCGACTGCGACTGCAGAACCGGTCATAGAATAGCCATAGGCAATGTTCCAACGTTCGGGCTGCAGTTTCCACACCTCATAGGCAAGACGCGACCATGCCAGACGGCTGCGCTGTTCGAAACCTGGAGGCGCGGGAGTGATGGGATTGCAATACTCATCGTCCCAGAAGATACCGTCGAGATCGTAGGCATCGCAGAGGGCTTTGAGTTCCTTGGCGAAGAGTTTTGCTGTTTCAGGCGCGAGATTGGAGATGCATGCGCGGTCGTGGTTGCACATAACGCCCATGATCACTTTCATTCCGCGGTCCTTAAGAGGTTTAAGGTATTTCTCGCGGTTATTGAGGATGGCCGAGATGTTTTCGTTGGGATAGAAATAAACGCGACCGGTTTCAGCGTTGTAGTTGATGTTGCCAGAGAACATTACAAGGGCATCGACCATGTATTTGCCGGAATTCTTCAGCGTGTAGCGAAGGTTGTTGAGGGGGTTGGTGTCGTTGACCTCCATAACGGAGAAGATCTTGATACCTTCGTGTTCAACACCGTTGTCGTCGACCCAGGTCTTGTGGCAATCGCCATAGGAAGAGAGGTCGCGCACGAGAACCACGAAGTTCTTGTCGGCCTCGCCGAGAGCGGCAGCGCCCTCAATGGTCACGCTCAAAGGAAGAGCGTAGGTTGTTTCGGGATCGAGAGAGCCGTCGGAAGTGAGAGTGTACTCTGCGTCGACAGCAGTCTGTCCGGCGGGAAGAGTGACCACACCGTCGTTTGCAAAAGCAACCATCGACTGAGGCAGGAGAGCGTAGTCAGTTCCGTTGGCAGTGTTGTAGGCAGTGAGCGCATCTGCATTGTAAGCGAAAGTCACTTTGCAGTCGGCCGGCAGGGCCACGCCAGTCTTTACATGAAGGGCGTTTGTTTCAGCATTGTGGAATTCAACTTTTGAAGAACCACGCGAACCGGCGGCATCGGTAACATAGACCACGGCTCCTTCAGGCACGTCGAGGCGGCCGGCATCGTCTATAGAGCCAAGAGTGGTGTCATCGGAGCAAGAAGCTGCGAAGAGAGCGACCGACGCCACAAGGCATGATTTGATAAACAGTCTTTTTTTCATTGATAATTAAGGTTTGAGTTAGAGAGATATTTGTTTAGGGTATTGTTGACTTTATGTTGGCGCGATTTCCGCAACGTCAGCTTTTCGGCAAGACGTGGAGACGCGTGCGATAGGATAACGGCAAAAATCGCGCCAAATTGCAGGGAAGTCAGTTAATACACCGTAATTATAGTTAATTACTCGATGGAAGAATTATTCGGGAAGGGAGATTTCCACCCACTTGGGAGTCGACACGCAATTGAGGTCGTAGCCGTTGCAATAGTCGTGGATGAGAGTTCCGGCACCTTCATTGAATTTCCAGTAAGCCACAAGGCCTTCGGCGTCAGGAGCAACCAGATAGGGCTGGGTTGCATCGGCGATCTCGGCATCGGAGAGGATGCGGTTCCAGACGCGCACTTCGCTGATGAGACCGTTGAGCCAGCGGTTGTCGTTCCATGATTTGCCGATGTAGAAACCGGATGAGTTCCAGCTGACACCGCTGCGGCTGCTGCCTGTCATGGTGTTTTTCTTCGCACCGTCGACATAGAGGGTAGCCTGACCTGTCGAAGCGTCCCAGGTGAAAGTAAGACGCTGGAACTTCTTGTCCTCCAACTTCCATGAAGCGTCGGTGATGTTTCCGGAAGGAGTCACGAACTGGAGCTGGTTTGCGGGCAGACCGGAGTCTGAGACGCGGAAAAGCCAACTGCCTTCGATACCGGCGATCGACTGAATGTTAGAGTCGGAACCACCCCATGCATCGACATTGATGATGCACTGGAAAGTGAACTGAGTGATATTGCTGAGGGCGGAAGCTGCAGAGGCGTTTACAAGTGAAGCATTGTTTTCAACCATGTTTGCAGCTACGTTGATGAGAGCAGCGCCACGCACAACAATGTAGCGTGTTTTCTGGCTTTCAAGCACTGGAACTGTCGATTCGACAACCGAAACCGGGAGAACATAAACGACTTCACGATCGAGCGAAAGGAGGTCTTTGATCTTAACCTCAACGTTGCTTGATGAGACAGCGTTTTCGATGAAAGTCGCAACGGGCTGGATGATTTCGTAGTTTTCAGCGGGAAGCTCAACTGCGTTCGCTCCATAGATTGCATTGTAGGCTTCGATTTTGGACATGTCGGCAGCGTAGGTGACAGTCACTTCTGTGGGGACGGGATTGGCCATCTGGACATTGAATGAGACAACCTGCTCGTTAGCCTGACCGTCGACCAGCACATTGGTGGGGATCAGCGCACCGGTGTCGCTGACGCGATTATCCACGTTCTCGAAGTCGTCCTGGCATGCAGTCAGAGAAGCGACTGCGAGCAGAGCGGCTGCTGAGATATATGATGAAAATTTCATAATGTTATAATCGTTGAGAATTGTTAGATTAAACAGATAGATTATTTGGCGCTGGGATTAACGGTTTCAATGACGTAGCGCACGTTTGTGTAGAAGCCATTGGTCAGGAAATAGTCAGCACCGGTGTTGTAGATTCCGACAGCTCCGATGTTCTGTCCGGCGGCCCATTTGGCCATTCCGTTTACAGCGAGCGTACCGTTGGCGAAATAACCGAGTTTCTCGTCAACGCCGGTGTGGTCGGGCACTGAAGCGAGGACTCCGAGTTTCGATTCGGGAACGGCGTTGTCGGCGAGAGCCATATAATAGGAGTAAGAGTCGATAGAGCTTGCGTCGAGGCTTTCAACGAGGAAAACGCGACGGGCTTCAGCGAGCAGCGGGCTGTCGATGTACTGCGGTTTGCAGAGCAGGTCGATGACAACCGACGGGTTGCGCTGATGCCAATCTTCGATTATACCGAGGAAGAGAGTGGCCTGGGCTATGTAGGCGTTCAGTTCTTCCTGAGTCATGTGGTTGGTCGGCTTACCGGCAAACCCGGCGACAAGACCGTCGAAGCCGACAGTGTTGAAGTGCTTGAGTTGAGCCGAGCAGCTTTCAGTTAGATATGTAAGGAATTCGGGATCCTTGAGCTCGGCGGGAATTTCGGCGTCTTCACCGTTGATGTTGGTGAACTCGATGCGTTTTGCGGCGAGCTGTTCGCAAAGGAGAGTGTAGTCGGCTTTGATCACGTCGAAGTCGATCACGTAGCTGAACTGCTGACCTTTGTTTGTGCGCGCTTCAAACATTTCCTGCACGAGCTGATTTGTGACTTTGTCGGGGTTGTTGAGGACAATGACGTCGACAGAGTCTGGAATTGCAGAGATGCGGTGTCCTTGCGATCCGAATGCAGTTTCGGCGTTGTCGAACCATGTATAGACCAGTTTGTGGTCGGAATTGCGGTAGGCCCGTAGGTTTTCGAGGTATTTGACGTAGGCCTCGGGATTGGCAGTGTCGATTGTGCCGTAGTCGAGATCGACGTGTTCGGGCTCAGTCCAGTCGTCGCAAGCGGTGAAAGTGGCACCGATAGCTGCAACCATGAGAGCCGATGAAATATATTTAGCTATTTTTTTCATAAAAGTTTTAAGTTTTCAGTGAAGAGTGAATACTTATTGAACAGCGGGGTTGCAGTCCCACCACATGCGAGTAGCGAGGTTGTCGGGTCCGCCAAGCATGAGGACAGCCTGCTGAACGTTAGCGAGGTTGTCGGTGTATTCCGAAGTGGGATAGGGCATGCGTCGAGGGCCGATGTTGACATTGACCACGTTGCTGCCGTTGTAGGCAACGGGGATGAGGAAGGGATAGCCGGTTCGGCGATAGTCAGCCCAGGCTTCGTTGCCGAGAGTCCAGTTTGCGAGCCACTTCTGGGTAATGATTTTCTGCTGTTTCTGAGCGATAGTCGCGCTTTCGTCCCACTTGATAGTCACAGCGGGGATTGTACCATTCCAGGGGTTTTTGCCTTCAGGATCATAGAACTGAGCAGGAACAGAGGTTTCATCATTGATGTAAGCATCGGCTTTGTCAGCGACTCCGTAGTTTTCGAACGAGAGGCGGATACCTTCGTTGTAGAAAGCTTCAGCAGCTCCACCCATGTTCCATCCGAAGACAGCGGCACCTTCGGCGCGAAGGAATGCGACTTCAGAAGCATTGAGCCAGAGAGCGGGGGTGTTACCGGGGAGGTTGACATCGGAGAAGTTTACGGACCATGATGTGTTGAACACCTGCCAACCGCGACGGATTCCGACATACTGGAGGGAAGTGCCGGTGGGCGAAGTCAGCCAGTTGCCGTTTTCGTCCTGATAGGGTTTGCCATTGAGCGAGGGGCTTTCGGGCGAACCAGAGGGAGTCAGGTAGGAAGAGATACGGGGGTCGTTGTAGCCATTGAGGTAGCATGCGATCTCGGCACTGGGACGAGTATCGTGGGCGTTGTACATGATAGCAGTACGCATGGAGTTTGTCGAAGACTCGTAGTTCTTCCATGTTGCGTTCGCGTCGTTAGATTCGATGACACCGCCGTTGGCAGGGTCAACGGCTTCTTCAGCTTTCTGCTTAGCGAGAGCAGCGTCTGCATAAACGATACGCATTGCGAGACGGAGCTGGAGCGAGTTGCAGAACTGGATCCATTTGTCGATGTCGCCGGCGTAAACCTTGTCGGCGAGGGGACTCATGACAGCAGCGCGGTTTTCGAGGAGAATCGCACGAGATTCGGCGAGTTCTTCGAAGAATGCATTGTAGATATCCTGCTGCGAGTCATAGGGGGTCATGATAGCACCTTCGAAACCGATCTTGCTGTAGGGAATCGGTCCGTAGCAGTCGGTCACGCGGTTCATAGCAGCGACTTTGATGATGTTTGCGATTGCCAGAGGCACAACCTGTCCGGAAGTCTCGCAGAAGCCTTTCACCATCGAGATGTTGGTGTAGAGGGTCGAGATGATCTTGGAGTCGGTCAGGAAAACAGAGGTCCAGTTGTCGGGGGCGCAGTTTCTGACATAGGAAGTCGTAAAGTTCGCACCGTCGGAGAAATAGCCTCCGAGCGTACCTCCGAGGAGACAGTCGGTGAACTGGTTACAGTTGACATCCGAAGGCACTACGGCGCCGCAGATGTTGCTCATCGAAGAAACGAGAGCATAGTCGTCAGGCGAGAGGTCGCCCGGCTGGAACTGGTTGCTGTTGATGTCTTCATAGTCACCGGTACATGCGGCCATCGAGATAGCGAGTGCACCTCCGGCGATGAAGCTATATAAGATGTGTTTCATTGTAGGATGCAATGTTTGTTTAGAAGTTGAAGTTTACATTGAAACCGAAGTTGCGGAGCGAAGGCATCATGAAGTTGTCGATACCCTGGAAGTAGTTTCCAGCTGAAGCCACTGCTTCGGGATCATAGGGAGCCTTGTTGTAGATCATCCAGAGGTTGCGGCCGACGAGCGAGACTTTGATGTCGCAGACGTTGTTGAGCCATTTGCGCGGGATGAGGTAAGAGAGAGTGGCTTCCTGAAGACGCACGTTTGTAGCCGAGTAGGTGTAGTACTGGGGCACAGTTTCGCCGGAAGCGATCAGACCGTACCACTGTTCGGGATTCACGCGGTCACCGCTTTGGAGGGCCACATAGCCGAGGTCGCGGGCATCGCCGGAGGCAGCAGACACACCGTAGAGGTCGAGAACGGCCTGAGTACGCGAGTAGACGATACCGCCGAGACGTGCCGAAAACATTACGCTTGCAGAAAGGTTCTTGTAGCGGAAAGAGTTGTTCCAGGCGAGGTTGCCTTTGGGAAGAACCGAGCCGAGTTTAATGGGTTTGTCGGCGACATTGACTGTGCTGACATTACCGTTGGCGTCGACATAGATGTTACCATTGGCGTCGCGAGCGAGGTCGACCATAGAGTATAGGTCGCCCATTGTACCGCCTTCGCGAAGGATGAAGCGGGTTGCACCTACCTGAGTGTCAGACATCACGAGCTGATCGATCTCGAGTTTTTCACCGGTGATCGGGTTGACGGCGTTGCGGCCGAGTTCGACGATCTTGTTGCGGTTGAACGAGTATGTCAGACCGGAAGTCCAAGTGAAGTCACCCCAAGTGTGATCGTAGTTGAGGGCGAATTCCATACCCCAGTTGCGAACGTTACCGGTCTGGAGATAGATCTTCGAGTATTCGCCGGTTGCGATGTTGGGGTTGAATGTCTGGTTGTGGGTGTCGGCCTGATACCATGTAGCATCGAATGTCAGGTCTTTAAACAGACGGAAGTTCATACCGACTTCCCATGATTTGGTACGTTCGGGCATGAGGTCTGTCACAGGATACTGAGTGAGGACGGTCCATGTTCCGTTTTTCCATTCATAGCGGGGATTTGCGATGAAACGCTGGAAAGCAGTACCAACGGAAGCCCAAGAAGCACGGATTTTCCAATAAGAGATGTATTCGGGATTGAATTCAATTCCGGCATCGGCAAACATCTGGTTCATCAGGACAGAGACACCGACCGAAGGATAGAAGAACGAAGAGTTCTTGGAGTCGGGACCGGCAAGCTGAGAGGGCCAGTCGTTACGTCCGGTAAGAGTCAGATAATATGTGCTACGATAGCCGAGGTCAGCACTTGCATAGAGCGACTGAGTCTGTTCGCGCCATCCGTCCTGAGTTTTATTAGGCATCGTAGTGATATTATTGATCGTAAAGAAGTTGGTCAGACCAGCCTGCTGTCCGGGGTAGTTCTGCGAACCGTCGGCGATACCGCCGCGAACATCCATCGATTCGTAGCGCATGTCGGAGATCGAACCGCCGACGTTGGCCTGAAGGTTGAAGTCAGCACCGAGATCTTTGTTGAACGAAGCGAGGAAGTCGGCATAGATCTGCTTTTCTTTGTAGCGCGAAGTACCGAAGTAGCCGCGTTCGGAGTTGTCGCAAAGGTTACCGAGGGTTGTCGCGTAGCGTTTGTCATCGGCAGTGGTATATGAGTTGTCGATACGAACACGTCCGCTAAGGGTCAGGTAGGGAAGCACCTTATAAGAGAGCTGAGCGCCGAGCATGTAGCGGTCTTTGTAGCTTTCACGAAGGTTGCGGTAGTTGACCCAGTAGGGGTTCTGTACGGTCAGACCGTATTCGCCGTATTTCCAGTTCTGGACATTGATCTTACGCGAAGGATCATAGACTTCATACATGCGCACTTCGTCCCAGTCGTTGCCGCGGGGGAAGAGATAAGCGCCGACGATGGGGTTCATGTAGGAACCCTGGTTGATCATGTTGCGGTCGCTCTGATAGATGTAGCTTGCGTTGAGGTCGAGTGTCAGCTTGTCATCGAGGAAGTTCGATGTGTTGCGGATGTTGAAATTATAGCGGTCGTAGCGGTCGTTGGGCACGATTCCTTTCGAGTTGACGGCAGCAGCCGATGCGTAGGTCTGGTTCTTGTCAGTACCAGTCGAGAAGGTGATCGAGTTTGTAGCGACGAAACCTGTCTGGAGATAATCGGAAGCGATGTCGTAGCCAGAGTTATTATACGGAGTCAGGCGCGAACCCCAGCTATAGGAAGAGTTGGGATCATAGGCTCCGTTCTGACCGGCACCGTAGGTGTTCTGGAAGCGGGGAAGAATCCATGCGCGGTTCCATTCGAGGTTTGATCCGACAGTGATTTTAGTTTTGCCAGCCGAACCTTTCTTTGTTGTGATCACGATCGCACCGTTGGCAGCGTCCGAACCATAGAGGGCGGCAGCGGCAGCACCGGTGAGGACCGACATTGATTCGATGTCGTCGGGGTTGAGGTCGGCGATAGGTTCAGTAGCACCCTGTGAGCCGAAAGCGCCGGAGTCACCACTTGAACGAGCGGGACGCATGGGCATACCGTCGACAACGTAGAGGGCGTTTGAAGACTGCATGATTGATTTAGTACCACGCATCACAACCTTCGAGATACCACCGGTACCGGATGAAGAGGCGTTGATGTTCACACCAGCGACCTTACCGGCAAGGCTGTTGACGAAGTTGGCGTCCTTGTTGGTTGTCAGGGCGTCGCCCTTAACCTGCTGGACGTTATAGGAGAGAGATTTCTGTTCGCGTTTGATACCGAGAGCTGTCACAACGACTTCGTCGAGAGTCTTCGAGTCCTCTTTCATGGTAACAGTGACGGGGCTTATTCCGGTCAGCTTGAGTGTTGTCGGCGAGAAACCGATGTAGCTGAAAGTCAGAACGTCGCCCGGACGCGCTTTAAGAGAGAAACGGCCTTCGAAGTCGGTTGAGGCCATAGCCCCTTTCCCTTCTATGCCTACCGTAACACCGATAAGAGGTTCGCCCGACGGATCGAGCACCACACCGGTAATCGTGGACGCGCCAGCCTCCTGAGGCATAGCGGCGGCCGACGCTGCAAGAACAGGACTGTTCTGTGCATATAGCACGGGGCCGCATGTAAGCGCGGCACACAATGCTACAAACTTAGGTCTCATGAAATCTAAATTCATATGATCATGGCACTGGTTAGTGAATAAATATTGATTAAAAAGATTTTATTTCTAAATGATAATATTCCAAAAAGTGCAGATACAGTTAATAATCAAATATCTACACAACTGCGAGGGGGAGGAATTGTTAACAAGCCTTAACGCAACATCAAGGACTTAAGATCTGTTAAATTATCCGATTATTTGTGAGGTGCCTACAAAATTAGTAAAAAGTTGCAACGAAATACCCCGAAGCATATTAAAAGAATTTAAAATTTTCTATCATTTCAAAAAACAGCAACACCCCTTCCGAAGGCGGTCGTTTCATACAGAGTGACAAAAAATTACAGATTTCACGAATTGTAAGAAAAATGTTAGCTTTTTTTCGTAATTTTGCGGCGAAACAGGCTGCTGACGGCTTCCGCGGTGGCAACCGCATGACGGCTTCCGCGTGTCTGATTGCAGCAATCACCTGACCCGACCAAGAGACCAATCATTCTAACCTAACAATCAAATATGGAGCTCAGCACTCTCACCGCTATCTCGCCTATCGACGGCCGCTACCGTGCCAAGTGTGAAACCCTCGACCTTTATTTCTCGGAATTCGCTCTGATCCGCTACAGAGTCCGTGTCGAGGTTGAATATTTCATCGCTTTGTGTGACATTCCGCTTCCGCAGCTTGCCGGAATTGACAAAGGCAAGTTCGACAGCCTGCGAAAGATCTACACTGATTTCTCGCTTGCAGATGCCGAACGTATCAAGGAGATCGAAATGACCACAAACCATGACGTCAAGGCAGTCGAATATTTCCTGAAGGAGTGTTTCGACCGTCTCGGCCTCGAACAGTACAAGGAATTCATCCATTTCGGCCTGACTTCACAGGATATCAACAACACGTCAGTCCCGATGTCGATCAATGAGGCACTTGCCCATGTCTACATCCCGGCTCTCGAAGAGATGATCGGCAAGCTGGCGACTATGGCCGAAGACTGGAAGGATGTCGCCCTTCTGGCCCGCACCCACGGCCAACCGGCCTCCCCTACCCGACTGGGAAAGGAAATCATGGTTTTCGTCTATCGCCTCAACGAGCAGCTTGAGCTTCTCAAAGCCGCCAAGATCAGCGGTAAGTTCGGCGGCGCTACCGGGAATTTCAACGCTCACTCGGTGGCCTATCCGTCGATCGACTGGAAGGGATTCGCTGCCGGCTTCCTTTCGGAACGCCTCGGAATCGTCCGCGAGGAGTTCACGACCCAGATCTCGAACTACGACAATCTGGCCGCCGTGTTCGATGCGATGCGCCGCATCAATACGATCATGATCGACCTCGACCGCGATATCTGGATGTATATCTCACAGGACTATTTCAAGCAGCGCATCAAAGCGGGCGAAGTCGGCTCGTCGGCAATGCCCCACAAGGTCAATCCGATCGATTTCGAGAATTCGGAGGGCAATCTCGGAATGGCAAACGCTATTCTGGGACATCTCGCCCAGAAGCTGCCGATCTCGCGTCTGCAGCGTGACCTGACAGACTCGACGGTGCTCCGCAATGTCGGCGTTCCGATGGGCCACATGATGATTGCCGTCGCAAGCACCATGAAGGGTCTCGGCAAGCTGATCCTCAACGAGGATGCTCTCAAAGCTGATCTCGAGCGCATGTGGATGGTCGTTGCCGAGGGTATCCAGACGATCCTGCGCCGCGAAGGCTATCCCCACCCCTATGAGACACTCAAGCAGCTGACCCGCACCAATGAGGCTGTCACAGAAAAGAGCATTGCCGAGTTTATCGACACTCTCGAGGTTTCCGATGATGTCAAGGCGGAACTCCACCGTCTCTCGCCGTCGACCTACACCGGTATCTGATCGTAAAGTCATATAAATCAAAATAAAACGAGGCTCTGAAATCAGCTGATTTCAGAGCCTCGTTTTATTTTGATTCCGTTCGGGCGGAGTTTACTCGGAAGGATGGATCTCGGTCCAGATCTGACCGGCAAAGACGGCAAGGCCAGCCTCGGGGTTGCAGGCAAACGACAGCGGCACTGCGGTTTCGGTTTTCGGACGATAGACGTCGCCGTCAAGCCCCCAGTAGGTTTCGTTGACTTCGATTGTCGCAGGCAGCTCGGCTCTCTGAAGCTCACGGTCGACAAGACGATACCATGTCGAAACCACTCCTTCGGGAGTCGAGTTGATGATCAGCGTTCCACCGCGGTCGCCGTCCTGAGGATAGAGGACCCAGTTGGTGTTGAGAAACTGGGCAGTCAGGCCGTTGTGGGTCATCGGGATAAGGAATTCGGCTTTGACATAGCCTTTCATCGGGGTTTCGACTCCGGTCTTGGCGTTGCGTCGCGTCCAGCTTACAGGACACCATTCGTCGACTTCTTCGCCGGCTTCGATTATCATCAGGTTGGGCAGACGGGCAATGCGTGTCGATTCGATCGACGGCTTTTCACGGACGTTGAGAAAATCGGCCTTGACGATCGCAGGATTGGCCATGACTAACGATGGCATGACGCAGAGCGATAGAATTAGAAATAAGATTCGATTCATAGATTCAAAAATAATTGGAATTTAACTATATGAAATGGTTTGTCCCTGCAGACAATTATAGAGTCTGTAGTGCAAAATTACATCAAATCGGCCATTCCGGCAAATCGGAATCGCGTAAAGCTTCTCACTGAGGCGCGGAGACATGAAATCGAGTAGGTCGGGAAGCGAAAGTTTTCTGACCTACTTTCGTTTCCTTTCCTCTCACACCACCGTACGTGCCGTT